>NC_008610.1:300000-600000 GCF_000015105.1 Candidatus Ruthia magnifica str. Cm (Calyptogena magnifica) | reverse complement strand
GGCTAATATTTCCAGTACCAGCAAGACTAAGTGCACTACCATGATCCACTGAGGTTCGGATAAATGGCAAACCCAGTGTGATGTTAACCGCTTTTTTAAATCCTAATGTTTTTAGTACTGGCAAACCTTGGTCGTGATACATAGTAAGTACACAGTCAACACCAATCAGCGCATCAGGTGTAAAGGCTGTATCAGCAGGTACACTACCTACAAGATCGCACCCCTGGCTATTTAGTTTTTTAATTAAAGGGTTGATAATTTCAATCTCTTCCATGCCTAAATAGCCATCTTCGCCTGCATGTGGGTTTAAACCACACACAATAATCTTAGGTGTATCGATACCGTCATTTAATAAGAATTGATGAATAATACTAATGGTTTTTTGTAAAGATTGCGTGGTAATATTTTGAGGTACTTCTGAAAGTGGCATGTGCGTGGTTGCTAGTGCTACCTTTAAGTCACTTGTTGCCAACATCATGACTGTTTTATCAGTATTAGATAAGTTAGCTAAATATTCAGTATGGCCTGTAAAATGAATTCCCGCTTGATTAATAATGCTTTTATGTACCGGTCCAGTAACCAAAGCATCGCATTGTGCGTTAAGACAATACTCAGTTGCGCGATCAAGTGTATTTAACACATATTGCGCATTGTTTTTGTTTAAAATACCGCACTTTACAGGAGTGTTAACTTTAATTGGATAGATAGGCAGTTCATAAGCTGAACTAGCTTGTTCAGATTCAACGATTTTTATATTTAAATTAAGTTGTTTTGCACGATTTAATAAGACATCTGGATCTGCAAATAACAAAAGATTTTTATTTGATTTTTTTTGAGCGTAAATAACAGCCAAATCAGGTCCGATGCCTGATGGTTCTCCAACGGTGAAAGCAATGGTCGTCATTAGGTCAATATTGTGAGGTTTTTATAGCGAAATTTGTCCATAAAAGTAAATAAAGTTATTTAAAAACAAATATTTATACCAATTATGATAAAAGCAATTTGTCTTTTTTAAAGAAAATAATAGATACAGTGTATTTTAATCATATAAAATTCTCGTTAAAGTTTATTTTTTTCACTTTAAAAAAAACAAACCAATTATGAACTCATCAGTTTTACTACTATTCACATCAATTTTATTGATGTTTTCGTTATCTTCTCAGACGCAAATCACATCATTTGGTGCACCTTTTAGAAACGTAAATCAAAGTGTTAATAATTTTGAATCTGCTTATAATGTCCAGGTTGTGAGTGGTATGTCACTTGATAAAAGAGTACTTTTAGGCGGTTCAGTCATTTCTTCTTCGCAGGTTAATTTGGTTGCTCAAGTTTCTGGCGATGTGTTAAGCATTGGTGGTCAAGAAGGTGACATGTTTAAACAAGATTCGATTTTAGTCACATTAGAACAAGAATCTATTCAAGCACAAAGAGATTCAGCTTATGCAGAAATTGCCTCAGCCAATGAAGCACTTAGAAATGCAGGTGTTCAATATTCACAATCAATCGTATCCCCAAACTCAGGTGGTATGTTTGGTAGCGTACCAGGTATGTTTTCAATGTTTACTGATCCTATGTTAAAAATATCAGGTCAAGGTAATCCAGATTTTGACAAGTTTGCTAATAGAACCTCTAGATATACAAACTATCAGCAAGCCAAAAATAAACTCAAGCAAGTTGAATCACGCTTAAAGCAAGTTGAATCACGCTTAAAAGATGTTAACATTAGTGCACCATTTGACGGTGTGATTGTGGCTAAAAGTATTAATAAGGGTGATGTTGTTCAGCCTGGTCAAATTTTAATAAAATTTGCCAATATTAAAAATCTTCAAGTTGAAGTGAATGTGCCTTCAAGACTAGTCAGAAGTCTAAAACTTAACAAAACATACCGTATTAAATTGGATATTGCCAACATTGTGGTTGATGCTAAACTTTCACAAATTTATCCCATTGCAGATAATGCCAAACACAGTGTTAAAGTTAAGTTTGATTTGCCAGCAAATGTGCCAGTATTGTCAGGCGCATATGCAGAAGTAGAAATTTTTGAAACAGACTCTGGTGTACTAACACCCACCATTCCTGAAGTGGCTATTATGTGGCGTTCTTCATTGCCAAGCGTGTTCGTTATTAATTCATCAACCAATAAAACAGAATTAAGATTCATACGTTTAGGTGAACAAGTTGGCAAAAATAAAAAAAGCGTTTTGTCAGGTTTGAAAATTGGTGAAAGAATTGTGGCTAATCCAAACATCTTAATGGTTTCAGGCATGAGTATTTAATTTAATTATGACAAATAAAAATTACGAGGTCTATGAAGATTTTGAGTTAGGTATTGCTGGAAAGCTCTCTAAGGCTTTCATTACTTCGCCATTATCCATTATCATATTTTTCGCTATGTTGAGTGCAGGCATTATTGGTTTAATTTCAACCCCAAGACAAGAAGACCCTCAAATTTCTGTGCCACTTATTGACTTATTTGTCGAATATCCAGGGGCTTCTTCTGAGGAAGTGTCAAATATTATTGTTAAGCCTTTAGAGCGTTTAATGTCAAATATTTTGGGCGTTAAGCATGTTTATTCTGTTAGTGATAAAAGTCATGGCATTATTACTGTTGAGTTTGATGTGGGCCAGGAAATGAACGCCTCTATTATCAAAGTACGTGACAAAATGTTGGCAAATCTTGATTTTATGCCGCCAGGTGCTAAGCAACCACTCATTAAGCCCAAAGAAATTGATGACGTGCCAATTATTAATTTAACGCTTTGGTCAAAATCACTTGATGATGGACAGTTACGCTCATTGAGCTTGGAGTTGTTACAACAACTTGCTAAGGTTAAAGATACTAACAATGGCTTTATTGTTGGGGGGCGTAAGGAAATTTTTCATATTGATGCTTATCCAGGTCGTTTAGCTGGACATGGTATCTCTATTCAACAAATCGCCAACACAATTGGTAATGCTAACGTCAGGGGACACACAGGCAATATTGAGCTAAATGGCTTTAGGATGGAGGTTTATTCAGGTGATTTTTTTAGTAAAGTTGAAGATATTGAAAACCTGGTAATTACAGTTAGCGATGGTAAGCCAATTTATGTACGTGATGTAGCTGATGTGTATTATGCTCCAGAAGATGCCGAGCATATGGTTAGTTATTATACTGGAAAAGCAAACAAAACAGGTAAAAAAGCTACTGGCGAACAAGCTGTAACCATTGCTATTGCAAAAAAATATGGCACCAATGGCGTGGAAGTAGCACAAAATATTCTCGCCAAAGTTGAAGCGTTAAAGGGCAGATTAATTCCTGATAATGTAGAGGTTAGTGTTACTAGAAACTACGGAGAATCTGCAAAAAACAAAGTAAACGCTTTGATTAAAAAATTATTTATTGCCACAGGTGCAGTGACTATGCTTGTTTGGTTTGCTTTGGGTATTCGTCCAGCTATTGTTGTCACACTGGTTATTCCAGTTGTATTATTGATGACCATTTTTTCTGCATGGATGTTAGGCATGACCATTGATAGGGTGAGTTTATTTGCTTTGATTTTCTCAATTGGTATTTTGGTGGATGACGCAATTGTTGTTACCGAAAATATTTATAGGCGATGGCTGATTGATAATAAAATTACCATTGGCACTGCAATTGACGCAGTACGTGAAGTGGGCAACCCAACAATTTTAGCAACTTTTACTGTGGTGGCGGCTTTGGTACCCATGGCAGCAGTGAGTGGTATGATGGGTCCGTATATGGCTCCAATCCCAGTACTGGGATCGGTTGCAATGATGTTTTCATTATTTGCAGCATTCGTTTTTACGCCTTATTTTATTATGGTGTTTGCGCCACCTTTAAATGTATTGCGAAAAATGCACAAAAAAGAAGAAAAAGAAACGAAGATTATGTTTGATTTTTTTCATTCAACCATTTCTAAACTGTTCAATATAAAGGCATATGGCTGGAGTTTTTTAATTGGATTGGTTGTTGTTTTTTTTATATCAATGTCAATGTTCTATACCACTTCGGTTCCTGTAAAAATGTTGCCATTAGATAATAAGTCTGAATTTGGCGTGGTGTTAGACATGCCTGATGGTACAGCATTAGCGAATACTGCTTCAACCTTACATAAAATGGCACAAGTATTGCGTAATATGCCAGAAGTGGTTGCCGTTCAATCTTATTCAGGTACTGCCAAGCCTTTTGATTTTAACGGACTAGTAAGGCATTATTATTTAAGACAATCTCCCTCAGAGGGTGAATTGCAAATTCAGTTGGTTGAAAAGTCAGAGCGAGATCGTTCTAGTCATGAGATTTCTTTAGAAGCAAGAACTTTGGTTAAACAAATTGTGGAAGATGCAGGTGCTAATTATGCTGTTGTTGAAATGCCACCAGGTCCTCCGGTATTACGCCCCGTAGTTGCTGAAGTATATGGTCCAGATAAAGAAACACGTCATAAACTTGCAAATGATTTGACGGAATTATTTAAAGAATCTAACACAATGACAGATATTGATAATTTAATGCGTGATAAATATCCAGTTATTAATTTTCAAGTGGATACGGCAAAAGCTTCTCGATTTGGTGTTAGTGTTATGACCATTAAAGAAACACTTTCTATGGCTATGAGTAGTTTTAATGTAGGCACGATTCGATTAAAGAATGCACTTGAACCTTCTCGTATTTGCCTACAAATACCGTTATCTAAACGCTCTCAATTGTCTTATTTAACTCAATTACCTGTACCTTCGCAACATGGTGGTATGATTCCAATTTCAGAGTTGGGTTCGTTTAGTTATAAAAAGGAAGATGACTTAATTTTCCACAAAGACTTAGCAGATGTTGAATATGTGTTGGGAGAGCCTAAAGGTCGCTTAAGCGCGCCAATTTATGCAATGATGGGTGTGGATGATTTGTTGCTTAAATATCAAACGATTGATGGCAAACAATTACAAGGTGAATATCTAGGACCGCCAACAGATCAAACTGTTCCAAGTTTTGAATGGACGGGTGAATGGACGGTTACTTATGAGACTTTTCGTGATATGGGAAGTGCATTTGCTGTAGCACTGGTGGTAATTTATATGTTAGTTGTATGGCAGTTTGGTAACTTTATTATCCCAGCTATTATTATGGTACCAATTCCATTAACATTACTAGGCATTGTTCCAGGTCATTGGTTGTTAGGTGCAGAATTTACAGCCACTTCAATGATTGGCTGGATTGCATTGGCAGGTATTATTGTACGAAATTCTATTCTATTGGTTGACTTTACTGTTCAAGAATATGCCAAGGGTATGCCGTTTTTTGATTCAGTGATTAATTCATGCTCTTCACGCACACGACCTATCATGATTACTGCATTTGCATTGGTTGGAGGTTCTAGTGTTATTTTGTCAGATCCCATCTTTCAAGGCATGGCAATTTCGTTATTGTTTGGTGTGCTAGTTTCTACTGTGCTTACTTTGGTCGTAATCCCACTAGGTACTTTATCTGCTGGTGAGGCTGCTTGTAGAAATATTGCAGTTAACATGGGACTTCTTCCTGGTGATGCAGATGCAGATGTAAAATACAATGTTGAAAAACCAGTCAAAGCTAAAAAAATAGACAAAGATCCTAAAGAGTGGATAAAAACGGTTTTAGATAGAAAAGATCAAGCTAAAAACGAATTATTGAAGAAAGAAGACAAGAGCGATTTATGATTCGAAACGTTACATTCACACCTTTTATTACACAAAAGAGAAAGATGACACTCAGAAAATTTTCCTGTTTATATTTTTTCCTACTAATTTTTAACTTATTAATTCGCCTTTGATTTGTAAATCAGCATGATAAGAAGAGCGCACCATAGGTCCGCTAGCAACTTGAGAAAATCCTAATTTAAGTGCAATTTTTTTGTATTTATCAAATTGATTCGGATGAATGTACGCCTCAACAGCTAAATGATGTTTGCTTGGCTGTAAATATTGACCTAAAGTTAGCATATCTACATTGTGTTTGCGTAAGTCTTTTAAAACATTAATAACTTGCTTTTCACTTTCACCCACTCCTAACATTAATCCTGATTTGGTAATGACAAATGGGTGTTGTTGTTTAAATGCTTTTAGCAATCTCAATGAATAATTATAATTTGCACCAGGACGTACTTTTTGGTATAGGCTTGGTACTGTTTCCAGATTATGATTAAATACATTAGGTGAGCAAGATTTAAAGACTTCAAGCACTTTATCAATCCTACCTCTGAAATCTGGAGTTAGAATTTCAATTTTCACTTTGGGTGTGCTTAGCCGGATATTATCAATACACGTTTTAAAATGTTGAGCACCACCATCACGTAAATCATCCCTATCCACTGAAGTAATTACCACATACTTAAGCTGCATTTTTTTAATGGTATTAGCCAGATGTTTAGGTTCATCTACGTCGAGTGCTTTTGGTTTGCCATGAGCAACATCACAAAATGGACAACGACGCGTGCAAATTTGCCCCATAATCATAAAAGTGGCAGCACCATGGTTAAAACATTCACTTAAATTTGGACATTGTGCTTCTTCACAAACTGTAAATAGTTTCTGTGATCGAAGTGTTTTTTTTAATTGCTCAACTTTTTGGCTAGCAACGTGCTTAATGCGAATCCAATTTGGTTTTTTAATGGGCAATCTCTCGGAATCAGGCTTAATTTTTAAACGCACCACTTTAGATTTACCTTTTAGGCTTTTAATGTCTATTTCTTGCAACATGATTAATGAGTATTTGGCTAAGTTTCTCAGCAATGGTATTTAAGGTATCTCTATTTTCCGTTAAATTACAGAGTTGTGTTACTTTCAAATCTTGATATCCACAAGGGTTAATTTGCATAAACGGAGATAAATCCATATCCACATTAAGACTCAAGCCATGGTAAGTTCTTGATTGTTTAATCTTTAAACCTAGTGCTGCAATTTTAGCATTATCAACATACACACCTGGTGCGTCTGATTTTAGATGTGCTTTAATAGCATAGGTTTTTAATAAATCAATGATTGAATTTTCAATGATTTCAATCATTTTTTTAACTCCAACACCAAGACGCTTAAGGTCAATTAAGCAATAAATAACCACTTGACCAGGACCGTGATAAGTAATTTGTCCGCCACGATCAGTTTGAATAATAGGAATGTCACTACTTGACAAAATATGTTCTGATTTACTAGAAATACCTTGTGTGAACACAGGATTGTGTTCTACAGTCCACAGTTCATCTTGAGTATTTTTATTACGAGCATTAGTAAATATTTTCATCTGTTCCCAAACGTTTAAATAATTTTGACGCCCTAGGTCGATAATACGCATAAGAATTTATAAAACATAAGACACTAAATGACAGTCTTGTAGATCTTGATTAATGGCATCCAATTGAATTCTACTACTGGCGATAATATGAATGCTAAAAGACATATAATTACCTTTAGAGCTGTGCTTTTTTGTTATTTGATTAGGATGTAATTTGTCAGTATAACGCTCAACAATGCTGTAAATAGTACGTTGAAGTGCTTCACAATCCTTGCCAAGTACTTTAATGTGATAATCACAAGGAAAATTGAATAGTGTTTCTGAAGTAAGATTAATGGTAGTCATGTCAAGTGATTTTATATTTTGTTACTGTAAAATAGGGCCTGTTTTAATAATTTCAAGTATTCATGCGTCCAGAACAAGTCAGTAAAATTCTTAATGAAGAGTTAGTATCAGTGATGCAAGGTTATCATACACCCGTTATGTTATGGGGTGCACCAGGAATTGGAAAGTCCAAAATTATAAGTGGCAACCAAGAATAGGGTTAATATTATTGATATTCGCTTATCACAAATGGAGCCTAGTGACCTTCGTGGTATACCATTTAAAAATGGAGATTTAGTTGACTGGTCAGTGCCTTCATTATTACCCGATTCAAAGCGTCATGGCGAGCAAGGTATTTTATTTCTTGATGAAATTACCTCAGCACCACCAACCATATCAGCTTATTCTTGACCGCCGTTTAGGCGATTATATTGTGTCTGAGGGCTGGGGGGTGATATTTGCTGCAGGAAATCGCCAAGGTGATCGAGGCCATGCCTGCACCTTTGGCAAATCGATTTTCGCATTTTGAGCTTGATGTTGACTTGAATGATTGGGTGACGTGGGCATATAAAAACAACATTGATGAACGTATTATTGGTTTTTTACGTTATCGTCCTGAACATTTATTTGAGTTTGACGCTAAACACAACCCAGTTGCTTTTCCATCATCAAGAACTTGGGAATTTGTACATAGAGCGTTGAATAAATTTGGCACTGATTTATCTTTATTTAGACAAGCTGCTAGTGCTTGTGTTGGCGAAGTGGTAGGGGTTTGAAATTACTACGTTTGTTGAACACATGTCTAATTTGCCTGATCTTGAAGCTATTATTAATGGCGAAAGTGTCTCAATTCCTAAAGAGCTTGATTTGCAATATGCAATTTGTGCAGCAATAGCAGGTAGAGCAATCAGCGTTTAAGACACTAATTATGCTGAAAAAGTATGGGGCCATATTCTTAATTTTGCTAAAAACTTTCCACAAAAAGAATTGGGTGTTATGCTGGTATCAGATATGCAACGTGGTATTGGTAGCGATATTTTTACCATCCCTGAATTTACTGATTGGGCAAATAAAATTGCTGATATCATGTTTGATTAAAGCTATTGAACTTGAACCACAGGAAAGGGTTATTGTCGAAGATGTTGTGATTGAAAATAACATTGATAAGATTGATTTGCAAGCAGTTGAGGAAAAGCTAATTAAAGCACGTACACAACTTATTCTTGACAAACCTTTTTAGGTAATTTAGTGCTTCGGCTACCACTTAAAACCGCTGATTCTTGGTGTAAGACGAGTGCAACTGACGCTAAAAGCTTTTATTATAATCCAAGTTTTATTGACCAGCAAATTAAGTTTGTTCTTATTCATGAAGCCATGCAATTGTGCATTAACGCAAATGGGATTTGGCTTGTGATTTTGCCATTAATCCACTTTTGGTAAAAGAAGGGTTTCATCCGCCACTTGATTTACCTATTTTTCATAAATATCAAGGCATGATTGCAGAAGTAATATACCCAATGATTGATGATAGTATTGATACTAAACCTATGGATCAGTATTTATATGATGACAATCCAAAAGATGACGCAAATGAGTCTGATGGTGGATTGCGTGAGGATAGTCTAAAAGACAATAACAAAGATAATCACCAAAACAATATAAACTCTTCTGGCTTGGTAGATAAGCCAAGTCCTTTAACACTAGATGAAATTCAACAATTAAGCAGTAAATGGCAAAAAAATCTTGCTTCAAGTGCACAACAAGTGGGAAAATTAGACGGTGGATTTGTTAAATTAATTGATTTCTCCTATGCTAGACCATCACGTCTTAGTGTGGCAATGCAATATTGTCATCACTTAGATCTAACCAAATTGATATTACTGTTGCCATTGACACTTCTGGCTCAATCTCATCAAGATGAAATTGATGAATTTATAACAGAAATTAATGCCATTAAAAGCAATATACTCGCCTCAATTACATTAATTGCTTGTGATGAAAAAGTTAGTAAAGAACTGATATGGCATTTTGAAGCTTGGGACGCTGACATTTCCAGCATCATTAGGCGGCGGGTAAAGGCACTAATTTTAATCCTGTGTTTGATTATGTTAATACACAAGATACCATACCCAGTGTACTGATTTATTTTACTGATGCCAAAGGCAAGTTTCCAGAATTTGAACAAAGCTATCCAGCGATGTGGCTTGTTAAAGGCAAGGAAAATATACCGTGTGGTCATCGTATTCAATTAAATTAATCACATGAAAAATTTTATGCCATAAAACACAATTATTCATTAATGCTAGATGTTTCGCGAACAATATAGTCTATGGATTTGATAAGGTAAAGTAACTTCTCATGAGAGAAATTATGAGTGATTTTTCTAGGTCGTGCATGCTAATTAATGTTATTATCATGACGTCCGAAATACTCTCACCAAAGCTCATAACCATTGCTATTTTTAATTAAATCTGTTAAAATATAAATCCTATTACGCACTAATAACATCAATCTTATAGCAGATTCACCTGACATTTTAGTTAATTATCTTTTAAGAACTACTTTTTTGTAATTTTTCTAAAAAGATGCTACTTCAAGCAAATTTGAAACAAGATTAACACTTTAAAATTGCGCCGCCTCTGTTGAACCTGTTAAGGCGGTTACCGAAGATGTATCGCCTTGAATAACAGTAGTAACATCATCAAAATAACCAGCCCCCACTTCTTGTTGATGAGAAGCAAATGTGTAGCCCTTTTCTGCTGCTGCAAATTCAGGCTCCTGAACTTTTTCAACATAATGTTTCATGCCTTCACCTTGAGCATACTCATGAGCAAGTTCAAACATGTTATACCACATATTATGAATACCAGCTAGAGTGATGAATTGATACTTATATCCCATGGCGGCAATATCCTCTTGAAAGGAGGCTATTTGACTATCGTTTAGATTTTTTTTCCAATTGAATGAGGGCGAACAATTATATGCTAATAGTTGTTCTGGATTGTTAACTAATACTGCTTGAGCAAATTCACGAGCAAAACCTAAATCTGGTTTTCCAGTTTCACACCATACTAAATCAGCATATGGTGCGTATGAAATACCGCGTGAAATGGCTTGCTCAAGACCATTTTTAACAATATAAAATCCTTCTGGAGTACGTTTACCAGTCACAAATCTTTCATCTCTAGGATCTACATCAGACGTTAATAGGGTTGCTGCCTCAGCATCAGTTCGTGCTAATACAATCGTAGGAATACCCATTACATCTGCTGCTAAGCGTGCTGAAGTGAGTTTTTGAATCGCTTCTTGAGTGGGAACTAAAACCTTGCCACCCATGTGTCCACATTTTTTAACCGAAGCTAACTGATCTTCAAAATGAACGGCTGCTGCACCATTGACAATCATATTTTTCATCAACTCATAAGCATTTAATACACCACCAAACCCAGCCTCAGCATCAGCAATAATAGGTAGAAAATAATCAACATACTCTTGATCGTTTTGATTGATACCTTTTGCCCACTGAATTTCATCAGCACGTTTAAAGGTATTGTTAATGCGACGCACCATTGTTGGTACTGAGTCATACGCATACAAGGATTGATCAGGATACATGGTTTCTGATGTGTTACCGTCAGCAGCAACTTGCCAACCTGATAAATAAATTGCCTCAATACCTGCTTTTGCTTGCTGCATCGCTTGACCTGCTGTGATTGCGCCCATACAATTAACATAACCCTTTTTAGAAGAATCGTTAATCAGTTTCCATAATTTTTCAGAACCTAATCGTGCGTAAGTATATTCAGGCTGTATGGAGCCACGTAGACGTACAACGTCTTTCGCATTATAAGCGCGTTTCACATTTTTCCAACGTGGATTCTCAGCCCAGTCTTTTGTCAATACATTTGTTTGTTCTTGTCTATTCATAAACAATCCCCCTAGTGTTATTTTAAAATAGTTTGTTATACGTTTATTTCAAGATCAATCATACATAGGTGATTTGAATTTAAGGTTGTTTTTTCATGTAGTGAAAAAACAATAAATAGAAAAAATTTACATATTTTTTCTATAGGAAAGACCATGTTAAGTTTGAAAAAAATTTGCACTAGAGTAGAATTCAACCACGTATCAAATACCACAAACTTTTGTTGATTATAACTACGTTATACGTACTGTAAACCAAAACTATTGCATTGATACACAACCTTTGTTTTTAAGTGCCATTTAAAAACACTAATCATTCTGGATGCTTGTGATGAAACAGCTTCGTTTTTTATTTTCAATTTTAACTGATAATAGTTGTTTTCATTGCTAACCAAATATGTGCGTAAAATTCACATAATTTGAGCCTATAGAAGACGCTGTCTATTTACCTCAAAAAGTGTCACTCCTGTGGCAACAGATACGTTTAAACTTTCCACCTTGCCTTGCATGGGAATTTTAGCTAATTGATCACAAGATTGTTTGGTTAACCTTCTAAGTCCAGAGCCTTCAGCGCCCATAATAATAGCATTTGGTATAGTTAAATCTATTTGATAAATGGAGATATTAACAGAGCCATCTAAACCGATTACCCAAATGTTTTTTTGTTGTAGCGCCTTAATGGTGCGAGATAGATTGGTTACCTGGAAAATTTTTAGCTGATTAAGCGCACCTGCAGAAGTCTTATGTACCAGTGAATTAATAGGCGCTGATCCATTTTTGTTAATGACTACACAATGAACCCCAGCTGCGTTAGCACTACGCAAGCAAGCGCCTAAATTTCTAGGGTCTTGAATAGAATCAAGTATTAAAATAAAACCAGCATTATCCAATTTAGACACATAAGAGATTAACTCGCCTTGGTCGGGTAGGGTAGGTAATAATATTTCAGCTGCAACACCTTGGTGGGTTTGATGATTACTTAATTTATCTAATTGAATTTTGGTACACCGCTGAACACTAATACCAAAATTGTTAAACTCAGAGGTGAGAGTGTTTAAGCGTTTATCACACCGTTTATTTAATATAAAGACCTTAATAAAACATGTAGGATTTGATTTTAACTGCGCTTGAACAGCGTGAAAACTAGTGATAATAATTGATTTTGACATCTATAACTTATTGTCAAAAATTTCAATATAAGCCTCTTTTCTTAATTTTTTTATCCAATCATTAAAATAGATATTTTCTTTTTGACGTATTAATTTAGTTTTAAGTTCAATCAAGTAGTTATCAACACTACGTTTATCAATAATTTTAACAATTCTCCAGACTTGTCCTATTTTAAATGGCTGTGATAAATCACCTACTGAAAGGTTTTTTAAATTCTGTTTAAAAATTTCCGGTAATTTTAATAGATTAAGCCAATCAGATTTACCACCATTTTTATAAGAAGCGTCCTGCGAATAAAGTTTTGCTAAAGTAGAGAATGAATCACCTTTGTTAATTTTCTCGCTTAGATCAATTAAGAAGTCTTTAATCAAGCTATCTTTTGATCTCAATAATGAGTCTACTTGATCAATAGAATTAACGGCGATTTGTGCAATTTTTATTTGTTGCGTTAATTTGTTTGAATGATTAGGGGTTTTAATCAATTGCTTAATTATTTCAACCTCAGTAAGTTTAATATCAAGATTTTCAACAATAAATTGTCTAAGACCCTCTAACGATAAACTTTGTTTTACATGGTCAATAACTTCATCAAATTTAGGTAGAGATTGTAATTGCATTAAGTTTAAATTATTATTTGAGGCAATGTTGCCTAACATGCTATTAATCGCATTTTCTTTTGGCGTAATGTTTAGTTGCTTAATTTTCTGTAGTTGCAAAATTAAGTCTATTTGTTGATTGACCAAGACTAACTTTTGCACTTTGGTATGATTAGATTTAATGTCAACACTAATTTGGTCAAAAGTGACCAAATCATCATTAACAATGGCAATAATACTGTTAGGTATGGTAAATGCATTCAATGAAAATGCACAAATTAGTAGTAAAGTTTTGTTCATTTTAAAAATTATCAAGATTAACTAAGTAATTAGGTACATCTTCTTTTAGGCGTTTGTATAAATTTGAAGAGGTAACGCTCAATCCTTTAAGAACCAGCTCGAATTTGGTCACATAAGCATAATCATTACCACTAACATGTTCTTTAAAGTGCGCTAAACGCATCGCCCAACAGCAAGATGCATAAGCAATTCCTGTGGTTTCTTTGTTAGTAATTGAATCACTAATGGATCGATTAATGCCAGCAAACACATGTATTTTCTGTGTTAGTGGATAAGCGCCATATAATTCAGCTAATTTTTTACCATTATCATTATGATGTGCCAAAGTTAAAAATTTTTTAGGGCTTAGAATGTAACCAACCGAACTATTACGTTTACTTATTTTGTTGGTTTTTGGATTGTATTGCAGTGAATTATTAAAAGCAAAATCACGTATCATTAAATTAGCCGACATGGTAGCATCAGAATATTTTCTTTGGCTAGTTAAAACGCCACTACCATTCATACCTATGTCATCAAATCGGTATACTTGAGCTATTTTTAAACTTAAATAAGTATCACCCATTTCTTCGTCAATAAAATCTGATTCAAGACCAAAGGTAAGGTCATTAGCACTGGCAATTCTATCAATACCTGTAAATTTTTTCCCTGAAAATAAACCTTCATATGAATCATTTTTATCATCTGAATCAAAATTAGGAAGTACACTTTGGTCTTTTTTAGGTGTATAATTGTAAGCCAGTCTTGGAATTAGAGTTTGGGTTAAATTTGTACCAAATAAGGATATTTTTCTTTCTAAGAAAAATTTAGAATCAAGATTAAAACTAGCAATATTGCGCTTTTGATTAGCAACATCATTCATCGTATAATCGGTTGTTGATAAATTTAAACTTGGGGTGAGTGAATAGTTATTAGTCCTTAATGAACGACTAAATTTTGCCTGTACATAAGTGCGCACTCCAGTTTTATTGGTTGTGATGTTTGAGTTTTTATGTATAAATTTTGTACTAATCAATGATAAATTAACATTGCGCCCACCTAAAACTTTATAACCTTTGTTAAAAGATAATTCTGGTGCACGCGTGTACGAAGCACTACCATTATTAATGAGCTGCTCTGACTCAGCAAATAAAGACATGGTTAAATTTTTCTTTTGGTTTTTATAAGATAAATCAACATGAGATTGCAATTTTGTATCCGAAATATTACTATGAGTAATTTCTTTAAAATAATTCGAATCTGACACTCGATTAGTAATAATACTTAAATTAGTTTTGGTACTAAATAAGTCTAATTTTGAATTTAATAGCCAGCGCCTATTGTCAGTAATTTTATCTTTATCTAAATAAAGACCTTCAATTTCAAAACGCCCATAACCTAAGTAACCATTGTTAGTGATAAGTTGACGATATTTGCCTTCAAGTGCACTACCACGACTTGATAACTGGTTTAGTACTAAAAGAAAATCGCGATCAGGAGCAACATTAAAGTAATAAGGAATTCTAACTTGGTAGTTGTTGCCCTTATTGGTGACTGATTCATTGTAACTACCAAATGTTGGTGCTAAAAATCCAGAACCACGACCTTCCAACACCCATTCATAATGAGGAGAATAAAAAATAGTCTTTCCTAAAAACTCAATAGTAACATCTTCTGCCACACCCTTGTTTGCTGAAGAATTTAATGTGATTTTGCCAGCCTTCATTTGCCAGTCAGAATTACCAAGTGGGCATAAACTATAGCTACCTGAACTAAATACTTGCTTAGTGCCATCATTAGTCACAACTTGAGCGCGACCATTTATCATTGAATTAGGATAATGAAATTTGACCTTATTTAGTGTTGTATGAGTTACTTCGCCTTGTTTTTCAACCACAGCCTTATCACCAGTAAGCATAAGTTCGTTGTCTTGAAATTTAACATGACCAGTTGCTATAGATGTTTTACTAAACTTGTTAATACTAATTTCGTCAGCACTTAGAAAATATGTGCTTGAATTTAGTGAAACATTACCTTTTAAAAGGTAATGATCATCTTTAACAACTTCACTATAATTTGCTTGAACATCAAGATCTTTAATTTTGTCTGAAAGTACTTGTTTCTGAAAAAGTAAAGCATTGTTTTGGCAGTCTAACACTAAACTTTCGGCACTAATGATGCTAGACAATAGAATGAACAATAAATAAAGAGCTAATTGCTTTTTCATGATGGTTGTAATTTTTATGAAAATTATTATTTTAACATTATATGCCGTAATAATAAATTGCATAAACTTGCTTTAGTTTGGGTAAAATAACCCCGATTTTCACTATATTTGGACACACATAAATAAAATGACTTGGAATGACAATAATAAAAACCCTTGGTCTGGTAGTAATCAAACACCACCAGAATTAGAGAAAGTGATTAAAGATTTTAAAAATAAATTTGATGGTCTCTTTAATAATAAAAAATTATCAAGCGCTGGCACATCTAAAATTCCTTCAAGAGGTGGCTTTAAATATATATTAATTTTGGTTTTATTGGTCTGGCTGTTGTCAGGTATTTATATTATCGATCCAGCTGAAAAAGGTGTTGTGTTGCGTTTTGGCGCATTCCAAGAAGAAACTTCTCAAGGGCCTCATTGGCATATCCCTTATCCAATTGAAACTTTAAATAGGATTAATGTTGAACAAGTCAGAACAGCTGAAATTGGTTATCGTAATGTGGTTAATAACAATCGACGCTTTGGTGGTAATGTTTCATCCGAATCTTTAATGCTGACTAAAGATGAAAATATGATTGAAGCTAAGTTTGCGATTCAATATAGAATAAATGATGTTCAAGCTTATTTGTTTAATGTTGCTAATCCAGACACAACACTTCGTCACGTATCTGAAAGCGCTATTCGACAAGTTGTTGGTCAAAATACTATGGACTACATCTTAACTGAGGGTCGAGCTAATATCGCTGATAATATTAAAGAAAAATCTCAAAACTTATTGGATAAATATAAAACTGGTTTGTTGATAACAACAGTTAATATGCAAGATGCACAGCCACCAGAACAGGTTCAATCTGCCTTTTCTGATGCGGTTAAAGCTCGTGAAGACAAACAACGTTTGATTAACGAAGCGCAAACTTATGCCAATGATATTTTGCCAAAATCTCGTGGTAAGGCTGCACGTATGCTTGAGGAATCAAAAGCTTATAAATCTGAAATGATTTCTAAATCAGAAGGTGAAGCATCACGCTTTAAACAAATTTTAGCTGAGTATGAAAAAGCACCTAAAGTTACTAGGGAACGCTTATATCGCGAAACTATGGAAAATGTACTGGCCTCTACCAGTAAGGTAGTGGTTGATTCTAAAGCTAATAGTATGATGTACTTACCTATTGACAAATTGATTAATGCTAGACAAATAAATACCCAAGAATCATCAACACAACACAACAATCAAGGTGGTAATGTTAGAGAAATTTTCCGTAATAGAGGAGCTAGATAATGCAAAAAATAGGTTTAGCAATAATTGCTGTTTTATTCTTAGTATTAAGTTCAGTACTTTACACAGTAAACGAAACCCAAACGGTTATTAAATTACGTTTAGGTGAAATTATTACCGTTGAGGAATCTCCAGGTCTTAAATTCAAAATGCCATTTGTTAATAACATTATAAAATTTGACAATCGCATTCAAACTTTAGATGAACCAGCCGAAAGATTTTTAACAAGTGAGAAGAAAAATGTAATTGTAGATTCTTATGTTAAATGGCGTATTATTGACGCTGAGCAGTTCTACAAATCAACAGGTGGTAATATAGTAAGGACCAATAATCGTTTAACACAAATTATTAAAACTGGCCTTAAAAGTGAATTTTCAAAACGTACGATTGCTGATGTAGTTTCTAACGAACGTAGTGAAATTATGTCCAATATTGTCAGGCTTGCTAAAAAAGACATTGCTCAATTTGGTATTGAAATTGTTGATGTGCGTATTAAGCGAATTGATTTATCACAAGAGGTATCTAATTCAGTTTATCGTCGTATGCAAGCAGAACGCCAACGAGTGGCTAAAGAGTTTAGATCGAAAGGTGCAGAAAAGGCTGAAATTATTAGAGCTGCTGCTGACAAAAAACGTACCATTATTTTGGCAAATGCTTATCGTGATTCTGAGAAAATTCGAGGTGAGGGCGATGCAGCTAGTGCAAATAACTATGCACAAGCTTATAATAAGAACACAGATTTTTACGCTTTTTATCGTGCGTTAGCATCATATAAGAAATCATTTTCCAATCAAAGCAATATTTTAATACTCAATCCAAATACAGAATTTTTCCGTCACTTCAGCCCGCAAATTAAATAATTAAAATGGGGGCATGGCAGCTACCTGAAGGCATAGATGAACTCACTGACGATCAAGCATTAGTTTTTGAGTCTCTGCGTCGTCAGCTTTTAGACTTATATGCTGACAAGGGTTTTGGCTTGGTTATCCCACCTATGGTTGAACATGTTAATTCACTACTGCTAACCAGTGATACTATTGATGAGAAAACTTTTAAATTATTAGATCCTATTAGTGGTAAAATGTTAGGCGTGCATGCTGATATTACCCCACAAATTGCACGCATTGATGCCAAACGTGGTAGCGATTTAGTCGAAAAATATTGTTATATCAATTCAATCCTAAAAACCAAAGCGGATGATTTTTATGCCTCACGATCTCCCATTCAGGCAGGTGCTGAGTTATATGGCTCAGATAAAATTAGCGCTGATGTTGAAGTGATTGGGTTAATGCTAAAAAGCTTAAAACTATTATCAATTAGCCCAATTGTGCTTAGTTTGGGTAATGTTACAATTTTTGATGCACTGATAGCACAAGAAAACATTTCAATACAAACCGTTGCACAATTACGAACAATTTTCTCATGCCGTTCAACCCCAGATTTAGCAGTATTTTTAAACAAAAATGCGCTTAAAAATGCTGATTTATTTATTCGTTTGATAAAACTAGAAGGAAAGTCGGATATTTTAAGCGAGGCATTGACAATATTTAGCCATCTTAATCAAGCCAAGGTAGCCATTGAGGATTTAATTGCTATTGATAAACAACTCAATACCAAAGGTATTAAAGCCATTTTTGACCTTAGCGAATTGCAAATTCATGAGTATTACACCGGTATTGTATTTTCAGCTTATAACGAAAACTATTCTAAAGCATTGGCACAAGGTGGTCGTTATAATGGTATTGGCAAATCTTTTGGTAAATCAAGAGCAGCCACTGGCTTTTCATTTGATTTGAAATTTTTATCTCAAAATCATTTTTAGAAAATAACTTTAAGTAAATTTACTTTTAAAAAACATTAGTTATAATTAGGAATTAGCATGTCAAAAAATGTAGTTATTATTGGCACCCAATGGGGTGATGAAGGCAAAGGAAAAGTGGTTGATTTAATCACAGATAAAGTGGCTAGTGTAGTACGCTTTCAAGGTGGACACAACGCTGGCCATACCTTGGTAATTAATGGAAAAACGACTATATTACACCTTATTCCTTCTGGTATTTTACGCAACCATGTTGAGTGTTTAATTGGTCATGGTGTAGTGTTATCAATGTCTGCTTTGTTAAAAGAAATTGCAGAGTTAGAAGTTGCTGATATTGATACAACAAAGCGCTTAAAAATTAGCCCAGGCTGTCCTTTAATTTTACCATATCATATTGAGCTTGATAATGCTCGTGAAATAAAGCGTGGCAAGGCTGCGATTGGCACTACAGGTAATGGTATTGGTCCTGCTTATGAAGATAAAGTTGCTCGTCGTGGTTTACGTGTTAGTGATTTATTAGATCCAAACCTATTTGCTTCAAAACTTAAAGAGGTGATGGAATACCATAATTTTTTTCTGACTCATTACTATAATGCAAACCCTGTTGATTATCAAACCACGTTAGATGAAGTCTTATCTCAAGTAGAGCAAACCAAACATATGATTGTTGATGTAACAGAGCAAATTCATCAACACATTGCTAATGATGAGAATATACTATTTGAAGGCGCACAAGGTGCATTATTAGATATTGATCAAGGCACTTACCCATTTGTCACCTCCTCAAACACAACCTCTGGTGCTGCAGTCACTGGCTCAGGTATTGGCGTAACAGATATTGATTATGTATTAGGCATTGTTAAGGCTTATACAACACGTGTGGGTGGTGGTCCATTCCCAACTGAATTGATTTATGATGTCGCCCTTGATAAGGGTGATGAAATTGGCAAAGTGCTGGGCACAGTTGGCCATGAATTTGGTGCAACCACAGGTCGTCAACGTCGCTGTGGTTGGTTAGATATGGTAACGCTCAAACGCTCATTTAACTTAAATGCGGTGACGGGTATTTGCTTAACCAAACTTGATGTGATGGACACCTTGGAAACAATCAAAATTTGCACATCTTATGAGATTGATGGTGTTGAAACAACCATCCCCCCATTTTCTGCCGAAGACTATGCTAAAGCCAAACCAATCTATATTAAAATACCCGGGTGGAAAACCTCAACCATTGGTACTGATTCGTTTGATTCATTACCCGTTGAGGCACAAAGCTATATTCGAAAAATTGAACAATTAGCCAATCTTCCAGTTGATATTTTATCCACTGGTCCAGACCGCTTACAAACCCTAATTTTAAAACATCCATTTGAGTAATTAAATGTCAGATCCCTATTATAAAAGAGAGTCAAAAAAATACAACAAACCAATCCCTTCAAGAGGATATATCCTTAGTTTTTTTGAAAAAAAATCACATAAATTACACGAACTATGCAATTTATTGTCCATTGACCATCATCAAAAAAAACCCTTAACGCACCGCCTTAGGGCTATGGTTCGTGATCAGCAGCTAAATTGTGATCAGCGTGGTGTGTATCACAAATTTAGTGAAAAAAACTGGGTGATGACCGGTACAGTGATTGCCAATCCAAAAGGCTTTGGTTTTATTACACTAGATAAAGGTGGTAAAGATTTAAGACTATCATCAAAGCAAATGCAATTGGTTTTTCATGGCGACCGAGTTAAAGTACGCTTGCTTAACCAACGCGGTGACACACAAATTATTAAAGTTATAAAAAGTATTGAAACTGTGGTTGGACGCTTACATCTTGAAAAAGATGGAGCTTATGTTGTAGTTGACGACAAGCGTATTAAGCACAATATTAGCATTTCAAAGATTAATAGAGAGCATCTTGATGAGCAAATCGTAATTGTTAAAATCACAAAATCCCCAACCCTAAAAAGCCTAGCAGTAGGTGAAATTGTCCAAATTTTAGGTAGTTACATGGATGAAGGCGTAGAGACAGATTCCGCCCTTTATCGCAATGGAATTCCGGTTGATTTTTCACCAGAAGCACTCATACAAACCGATAAATTACCAAGTATAGTAACCGATAGTGATAAAAAAGGTCGAATTGACATTACTAAAATGAAATTAGTCACTATTGATGATGAAGATTCTCGTGATTTTGACGATGCTGTTTACGCACAAACCACCAGCAAAGGCTGGAAATTGGTTGTTTCTATTGCCGATGTATCACACTATGTAAAAGAAGGCTTATACTTAGACAAAGATGCTACAGATCGTGGCAATTCGGTATATTTTCCACACCACGTTGTACCAATGTTGCCTGAAGTCTTATCGAACGGCTTATGTTCAATTAACCCTGATGTTGAGCGCTTGTGTATGACTTGTGAAATGAATATTGATACTCATGGAAATTTATTGGATTATAAGTTTTATCCTGCCGTTATGTTATCACACGCGCGATTAACCTACACCAAGGTTAGCCAAATTTTAGAACACCATGATGTAGACCTCACTCAACAATACGCATCAGTGATGGATAATTTAAACACACTGTATGATTTATACAAAGCACTTAAATACGCTAAAATTAAGCGCGGGGTAATGGATTTTGATCGCATTGAATCACAAATTTTATTTAACGATAACGGCAAAATTGATAACATTATTGCTCGCTCTCGTAATGATGCTCACAAACTGATTGAAGAATGCATGTTGATGGCCAATCAAGCAAGTGCTAAATTTTTAAACCATCATAATGAGGACTTTTTATACCGAATTCATCCCAAACCCACAGTAGAAAAAGTAGAAGTTACTCGCCAATTTTTAACTGCCATTGGCTTAACACTTGAAGGTGGTACGCAGCCAGATTCTAAAGACTTTGCCAAAGTGCTTGCAAGTGCCAAAGGTAGAGACGATGAAACCATCATTAAAACAGTTGTTTTACGTACCATGAAACAAGCCGTTTACACCCCTGTTAACGAAGGACACTTTGGCTTGGCATTTGAAAACTATACCCACTTTACCTCACCCATAAGGCGGTATCCTGATCTTTTGGTACATCGTGCCATTAAGCGCGTTTTAGATAAAAAGAGCAGAAAACCTAGCAAAAAAATGCTTGAAATTGGCGCACACTTATCCATGACCGAACGTAGAGCAGACGACGCCTCACGTGATGTTGAACAATGGCTAAAATGCGAATACATGCGTGACAAAATAGGTAACACCTTTAATGGTGTTATTTCTGGCGTTGCTAGTTTTGGTATTTTTATCGAACTTACCGACGTATTTGTAGAAGGTATGATTGCCATACGTGACATGAAAGATGACTATTATATTTTCGATGATATTCACCATCAACTCAAAGGTGAACGCACTGGAAAAATTTACCAACTAGGCAATACCATAAAAATTCAAGTCGCCTCTGTTAATCTTGACGATAGACAGATGGCATTTGTACCAACTAAATAATGTGCGATAATTTTTCTAGTAGAACGATTAAAAACTGAATTTTATAGTAATATTTTTATAAAAAGCATAATTAGATAAAAATATTATTACGTTTGTATAGGTTTTATTTTTAAAATAGTGATATAAGGAAGAAATATGTCCTTATGATAATAGTTAAATGCTATAAATGGAAAGTACTACATTAATATTTTCTAAAAAATAAAATATTCTAGTTTCAAGCTCTACTTGAAAAAATAACATTGTGTAAGCTGCGCTCCTAATAAATTATTCCAGTCGACCATTTATGAGATTTACACCAATGACGCTTATGCGTATAATTTTAAAGTTAAGCGACTAATCAGTCACTGCACCTTCAGAGGCAGATTTAGCCAACTTTGCAAATTTAGCCAATACACCTTTGGTGTAGTTTGGTTTGGGTTGTGTCCAATTATATAGACGTTTATCGATAATTGCTTGCTCAACTAATAACTCTAAAACGTTGTTTTGTGCATCAATTAAGATTTCATCTCCATCTTTAACCACAGCCAGTACACCACCTTCAAAGGCTTCAGGGGTGATGTGACCGACTACAAAACCATGTGTACCGCCAGAAAAACGACCATCGGTAATTAACGCAACTTTATCACCTAAGCCTTTGCCCATAACTGCAGAAGTAGGGGCGAGCATTTCGCGCATACCAGGACCTCCGACAGGGCCTTCATAGCGAATAACAATCACATCACCTGTTATTATTTGATTATTTAAAATGGCTTCAAGCGCATCCTCTTCACGAGAAAAACATTTCGCATTGCCTTTGAAACTCAAACCTTCTTTGCCAGTAATTTTTGCAACAGCACCATCGGTTGCAAGATTGCCACGTAAAATTCTAAGGTGTGAATCTTTTTTTATTGGGTTGTCTAGTGCTCTAATGATTTCTTGAGAATCAGCGTATGGCTTAACATTTTCTAAATTTTCAGCTAGAGTTTTTCCTGTTACTGTTAGGCAGTCTCCGTGCAATAATCCTGCATCAAGTAACATTTTCATTAGCGGCAATGTACCGCCAATTTTAACCAATTCACTCATCATGTATTTGCCTGATGGTTTAAGGTCAGCAATAACGGGTACTTTTTGGCCAATGCGAGTAAAGTCATCAATTTTAAGATTAACCTCAGCAGCACTTGCCATGGCAATTAAATGCAATACAGCATTAGTTGAGCCACCCAATGCAATAATTACGGTAATAGCATTTTCAAATGCCTTCATGGTCATAATGTCACGAGGTTTAATGTCTTTGTTTAATAAATTAAGGACGGCCTGTCCAGCTTGAACACAGTCGTTATTTTTATCATCTGAAATAGCATCTTGCGCACTAGAATTTGGCAGGCTCATACCTAATGCTTCAATCGCTGATGCCATAGTGTTAGCCGTATACATACCGCCACAAGAGCCTGGACCAGGGATAGCTATTTTTTCAATATTTTCTAATTCAATCGCATCAATTGTATGATTGGCAAATTGGCCAACTGCTTCAAAAACACTCACCACATCTGTATGATTTTTACCCGGCTGGATTGTGCCTCCATAAACAAAAATACTAGGGCGATTAAGACGTACCAAACCAATAATACAACCAGGCATGTTTTTATCGCAACCACCAATTGCAACCACACCATCAAAACCTTGACAACCAACCACAGTTTCAATTGAATCGGCAATAACTTCACGTGAGACTAAAGAGTACTTCATGCCTTCAGAGCCCATAGAAATACCATCTGAAATAGTAATAGTGTTAAAAATAATGGCTTTACCACCTGTGGCATTTACCCCTTTTAATGTCTCATCAGCCAATTTATTAATGTGCATATTACACGGTGTTACCATTGACCAAGTGCTTGCTATGCCGACTTGAGGCTTGTTAAAATCCTCTTTTGTAAATCCAACTGGATAAAGCATGGCACGACTTGGCGCGCGTTCAAATCCGTCAACAACTTGTGAGGAGTATTTTCTTGGGTTGTACATAATTTTTCTTCGCATGATAAAAAGATTAAATTTTAGACTAAAATAGGCGTTTCATTAAACATTTGAATCGTCAGATTGATTAAAGCCGAACAAATTTTTACCCTAGTTAAGCCTTTTGTTGAGGAGGGAAAAATATTACCCAGAACCAAGGCTCAAATCAATGAAAACATTGGGGATTTTGTTTATTTAATAGACGATAATCAATTACTTGCTTGTGCAGGTCTTAAAAACTGTAAAGAGGATGTAGGGGAGATTTATTCATTAGCGGTGTCTAAAAAATCGCAAAAAATAGGACTTTCATTAAAACTGCTTAATAAGATTATGAAAAAAGCAAAAGCTGAAAAATTTTCTAAGGTTTTTGCATTGACTAAATATGGCACAGATTGGTTTATTAAAAATGGCTTTATCCAAATGAAAATTACTGATTTGCCCAAAAAACGTCAAGTCTTATTTAATCAAGATCGTAACTCATCAATTTTTTTTAAAGATGTTAATTAAAGACAGAATTCGTGGCTATTTGCCAGTAGTTATTGACACTGAAACAGGTGGTTTTAACGAGAAAACTGATGCTATGTTGGAGATTTGCGCTATTGTGATTGGTATTGATAAAATGAATAATTTATATCCAAAAGGGTCGCAGCATTTTCACATTGAACCTTTTAAAGGTGGTATGTTAGAATCTAGTGCGCTAAAGTTTAATGGCATTGATGTTGACAATCCATTTAGAATGGCGGTTAAAGAAATTGACGCCATTAAGCAAATTTACACCAAGGTGTATGCTGAGCTCAAGCAAGAGAGCTGTACTCGTGCTATCTTGGTAGGGCACAATGCTTTTTTTGATTTGGGTTTTTTGCACGCTGCAACTGATAGGTGCAAACTCAAGAGTCCATTTCATCAGTTTTCAACTCTAGATACCGTTAGCTTATCAGCCTTACATTATGGCGAAACTGTACTAGCTAAGGCTATGCGTAAGGCTAATATTGAATGGGACGATTCTTGTGCGCATTCTGCACTATACGATACACAAAAAACAGCTGAATTATTTTGTAAGATTTTTAATACCAAACCAATTTAAATGCCAAAATAAGCGTGTGAATTAATCCTTGTCTATTCTCAAAATCTAGAAACGAAACGATTTATAAGAAAGCATGGTAATAAAAAACCTAATGTTAAATGTTAAAAAATTGATTAACTCAAATCTAGGTTGAGTATTCGGTTGTTTTTATGCAAGTTTGGCTAAGTCTAGTGAATAGCTACTAATAGTTGGTGCATCCAGAAATCATTTCAGTAAGTTATTAAAAAATAAATCATGTTGGTTAATACTAAATTCATTAAATTGATAATTAGATAATAAGTATGTAATTTTGTATGTATTGGATAGATATCAAATTTATAAATACTCACCCAAATCATAATTATTTTTTTACTTGATAAGTGTTACATTATAATTCTTGATATTTTTCATATTAATTACTATAAGGGTTTATTAATGAATCAAATTAAGCAAATGTTTGAATTGCAAAAGCAATTAAATAACAACATTAACGGCCCTGAGTGGAGTAGCGGCATAACCAAAGATGGGCGTTACATTTCTTGGTTGCGTTGTATTTATATGGAAGCCACTGAAGCGATTGATTCGTTTAATTGGAAACACTGGAAAGATATTGAAAGAGCGCACGATTTGGATAACGCCAAAGTTGAATTGGTGGATATTTGGCATTTTATTATGTCTGAGGCCATTCATTTTGGTGATACTCAATTTGCTCAAAATTATGAAAATATAAAGCCAGAAAGAGAGGCAAACCCAGAACTTGTGATAGAAATTTTAGAAAAACTGGTGGCCGCAGCAAGTGGTGCTAATGTAGATAAATCTAAAAATACTTTATATGAAATTACAGGACTTTTCTTTAAAGCGCTAGCAACGATGAGTATGGATGTGCCAGAACTTTACAAACGCTATCTTGTTAAGAATCAACTCAATACCTTTAGACAAAAACATGGCTATAAAGAAGGTATTTATATTAAGAATTGGGGCACGATGGAGGACAACGTTATTGCCTTTCGTATCATGAAAGAACATCCTGATTTAATGCCAGAACAATTGTACAAAGAATTAGAAAAAGAGTACAATTTGGTTATAAATCCTTGCTTAATAAGTGGCTAAATTGTACACATTTTTTTAAATTAAGCCGAGAATATTAAAATTCATTCTTTATATTAAAAACACGTAAGTATAGTGCATCTTTGTTAAAATTGACACTATTAATCCACCTATTATGTATGATCTTGGCAATGGTAAAGTGAAGCAATCATTAGTACAACAGATTTCTAAATAAATAGTCAATTTCTATTTTTGGTTGGACATTGGTATTTTAACCACAACGCAAAAACAAAAAAATTATACCGGAAGATGAAATTCAAGCTGCTGATCTTAACTTAAAAGCAATTGGTGAAATTATAACTAAAGAAGAGTGTGCTCAAAGCTAGTGAAGTCTTGGAATATTTAAACTCGCTTAATCTCTTGAACCAATTTTAATATTTGTAACTGGTATCGCTCTACAAGCTAAGATTTCCCCTTTCGATAAAGGTATAAAAGAATCCTGATGAATGACGTCACCAAATAAGAGTTGCAATATGCAACTACCACAATACCCTTGACGACAAGAGTGGTTAATAAACACGTTATGCTGTTCAAGCTCGGTAAGAATGGAACGATCTCCATAGACATATAATGACTCAGTTTTGCTATTAATATTATCAACCTCTATTCTAAACATTTAATTAACTACAATTCAAAGTCGTTAAAATCAGAGTCTTGTTCATCTAAAGTATTATCAATAGCGCTGACCAAATAAGAGGTAATTTCAGTTTCTTGCGGCGCAACTTGAACATTGTCAGAATCTAGCCAGTGGTTAATCCAAGGTAATGGATTAGTGCATTCATCAAATATGAGGCTTAAATTTAAAGCTTTCATACGTACGTTAGTGATATACTCTAAATATTGTTTTAAAATCTGCGCATTTAAGCCAATCATGGAACCATCACGGAACAAGTATTCTGCCCAATCTTTTTCTTGCTCACAAGCTTCTCTAAACATGGTGATTACTTCATCTTGGCACTCTTTGGAAATTTTTTGCATATCAAGATCATCTTTGCCGCTACTCATCAAGTTAAGCATGTGTTGAGTACCTGTTAAATGGAGCGCTTCATCACGAGCAATCATTTTGATAATCTTAGCATTACCCTCCATAACCTTACGTTCAGCAAAAGCAAATGAACAAGCAAAACTAACGTAGAATCGTACTGCCTCAAGAATATTGACTGACATAATCGTAAGATAGAGTTGCTTTTTCAAACAATATAAATCAATTGACACCTCTTCTTCTTGAATTTTAAGCTTGCCTGTGCCATGTAGTAAATACGCCTGAGTATATTTAATAAGCCCGTCATAGTGTTTGGAGGCACTTTCAGCACGTTGAATAATTTCATCCGTTTTCATAATATCGTCAAATATCACACCTGGCTCATTAATAATAGCGCGAATAATATGTGTATAGGAACGCGAATGAATGGTTTCAGAAAATGACCAAGTTTCAATCCAATTTTCTACTTCCGGCAATGATACAATCGGTAAAAAAGCAATATTAGGGGCACGGCCTTGTACTGAATCTAGCAAAATTTGATATTGTAAATTGGAGACAAAAATATGTTTTTCATTAGGCAGTAATTTAGAAAAATCTATTTTATCTTTGGAAACATCAATCTCTTCTGGACGCCAAAAGAATGAAAGTTGTTTTTCGGTAAGTTTTTCAAATATCTCAAATTTTTGCTTATCAAAACGCGTAACATTCATGCTATCACCAAAAAACATAGGTTGAATTAATGTATTACTAATTTTTTTGTTAAAGATGCTGTACGACATAATATAACTCCTTTATTTTTATTTCTAAGCAAAAACTTTTAATCTTTTGTTTAGGATTTAATATTGATGGTTTATATTCACTTTATAATTTGCAAACACCATCTGCACATGCATTATCTTCTTCTTTTTCTTGCCAGTCATCACCACCATCACGAGTTGTATGATAATAAAGTGTTTTAATGCCATATTTATAAGCCCTAAACAAATCCATTAAAAATAATTTCATCGGAACTCTATTGCCTTCAAATTGTGAAGGATCATAATGCATATTGGTAGAAATAGATTGATCTACAAACTTTTGCATAATCCCACAAAGTTGTAGATAACCTTCGTTATCTTTAATGTCCCAAAGTAATTCATATTGATTTTTTAATCTTTCATACTCTGGAACAATTTGTTTTAAAATACCGTCTTTAGATTGTTTGATAGAGACAAACCCTCTAGGCGGCTCAATACCATTAGTTGAATTGGAAATTTGTGATGAGCTTTCACATGGCATAAGAGCTGTTAAAGTTGAGTTTCTAAGCCCTGTTGATTTAATATTTTGGCGTAGAGTATCCCAATCAAGTTCTAATTTACAATCACAGAACGCATCAATGTCTTTTTTATAAGAATCAATGGGCATAATACCTTGTGAATATTGAGTTTGAGAAAATAATGGACAAACGCCTAATTCTTTTGCCAATGTATTTGAAGCCTTTAATGAATAATATTGCAACGCCTCAAAAGTTTTGTGAATAAGTTGATTACCTGATCCATCAGAGTATTTCACGCCATTTTTGGCTAAATAATAAGCTAGATTGGTAACACCAATTCCAAGTGTACGGCGGCTCTTGCTAGACAGTTCAGCCGCTTTAATTGGATAGTCTTGATAATCAAGCAAACAATCCAATGAGCGCACAATAATATCAGTTAGTGCTTCCATTTCATTTAAAGAGTCTAACGCACCAAGATTGACTGCTGATAGTGTACAAAGTGCCACTTCACCTTGCTCGTCCTGAACTGAGTACAAAGGTTTAGTTGGCAGAGTAATTTCCATGCAAAGATTAGATTGTTTGATAGGTGCTTGCTTGGCATCAAAGGCACTGTGGGTATTGCAATGATCAACATTTTGTAGATAAATGCGGCCTGTATTAGCGCGTTCTTGCATGAACTTAGCAAATAGTTCTCTGGCCTTAATAGCTTGTTTTCTAATCGAATCATTTTGTTCGTATTGCTCATATAAGCGCTTAAATTCTTCTTGATTGGCAAAAAAAGCATCGTATAAACCAGGTACATCATGTGGTGAAAATAAAGTAATATCATCATCTTTTAGAAAGCGTTGATACATTAGTCCGTTAAATTGCACACCATAATCAAGATGGCGAATGCGGTTTTCATCAGTACCTGTGTTGTTTTTTAGCACTAATAAGCTTTCAACTTCCAAGTGCCACAAAGGATAAAATAAAGTGGCTGCGCCACCACGTACCCCACCTTGTGAGCAAGATTTAACCGCAGTATGAAAGTGTTTATAAAAAGGAATACAACCCGTATGTATTGCCTCGCCACCACGAATAGGACTGCCAATTGCACGAATTTTGCCGCCATTAATACCAATACCAGCACGCTGAGAAACATATTTTACAATAGCACCAGCACCAGCACTAATTGAATCTAAGTCATCATCCACCTCAATTAATACACAAGATGAAAACTGGCGTATGGGCGTTCTAACACCCGCCATAATAGGGGTAGGAAGAGAGATTTTAAATAAACTTACTGCGTCATAAAAGCGTTTCACAATATCCATACGTATACTGGCTTCATACTCTTGGAATAGATACATGCCTATCAATACATAAAGCAATTGTGGAGATTCGTAAATTTCTCCAGTAACACGATTTTGGACTAGGTATTTGCCCTCTAATTGCTTAACTGCGGCATAGGAAAAATTCATATCACGCCAATGATCAATATAGGCGCCTAGGGTTTCAATTTCTTCTTTTGAGTATTTATTAAGAATCTCTTTGTCATAAATACTCAAATCTGTGAATTTTTTAATATGTTCAAAAAGCGGGGTCGGGGTAAAGGATTTAAATGCCTTTTTACGCAAATGAAAAATAGTCAAACGTGCCGCTAAATATTGGTAATCTGGCACCTCTATTGAGATTAAATCTGCTGCTGATTTAATAATGGTTTCATGAATGTCTTCCGTCTTAATACCATCAAAAAATGCCAACTGTGCGTTAATTTCAACTTGGCTCACACTAACGCCTTTTAAATCTTGTGAAGCCCAGTGCACAACACGATGAATTTTTTCCATATCAATGGATTCTTGTTGTCCATTACGTTTGATGACTTTAATGTCTTGGTTCATTAGTACTCCTAGTAAAAAACACTACATATAGTGTTAATAAAAGTTAATTAAAACTAAATATAGTGTATTTGAATTATTTTTGCAAGTACTAAATTTTGCAATTTATGAGTAAAAATACTTTTTGACAATTTGATCATTTATTTCATATTTAATACCAACATAACTAAGAAAATATCCATTAAGGTACCATTACCTGAAGGCTTCTAATACTTATTTCGCTAACTTCATTTGTTTTTCTTGTAAAGTCCAGTTTAAAAAATCATTATTTAACGTAGTTATAAATGAGTGGAAATTAAATCGATGAGCATCTTTATGTGGTCGTCTCTGTCATTTAATGCAGAAATGTAGCTAAACTGACGACCACCAGCTTGGATAAAATAATTACGATTTTCACATTCAATCTCTTCTAAGGTCTCCAAACAATCGGCCAAAAACCCTGGGCAAATAACTTGAATATGTACAACACCATCACCGGCCAATGTTTTTAATCTTTCTTTAGTTTGTGGTTTAGTCCACGGCTCTCGTCCAAAAATAGATTGAAAGCTGAATAAGTAGTCACTTTCATCCAAATCTAGCTTTTTAGCGAGTAATTTAGCCGTACTAACACAATGATCATAATATACATCGCCATTATCAACATATCGTTGAGGAATGCCATGAAATGAAATCATTAATTTATCTGGCTTTCCATGCTTAGTTTGATGCTCTAACACTGAATTAGTAAGAGATTGAAGATAGCCATTATTGTCATAATAATGTTCAATGAAGGCTATTTCTGGCTTTTGCACCCAAGAGTCTAATGTTTGGTTAATGGCATCTAATGTTGAAAGTGTTGTTGTGTTCGAATATTGAGGATAAAGTGGCAGAACAATGATTTTTTCACAACCTTTGGCACGTAACTTATCTAAAGCTGATGAAATAGAAGGGTTTCCATAACGCATGCCCATTTCAAAGACTAAGTTTTCGTGCTGTTCAAGTAATATTTTTTTAACACCTTCTAATTGCAATTTGGTGATACTTAATAATGGAGAACCGATGCCAATTTTATTCCAAATTTTGGCATAATTTTTGGCTAATCTTTTAGGCCTTATATTGAGAATAACGACATTTAATGCCAGCCACCATATTAATTTATTAGGCGGATCAATCACTCTAGGATCTGATAAGAATTCAGACAAAAATCTCCTTAAAGCAGCCTTTGTAGGTGCATCTGGTGTACCAAGATTGGTTAGTAAAATACCTATTTTCATTAGATCATACAAGGCCAACATCACTACATTGAAATATCAATTTGCTAATTTGTTATCTTAATAACATTAACAAACTGTTTAGTAAGTCTGTATTTTTGTTTTGGGCTTTTAGGTTTTTCTGGAATAGTTCGTTCAAAAAAGCCATATTCAAGTAGTGGATTTAAAATATCATTTTTAAATCTCGTCTTATGTGTTCTTTTTAAAATTTTCATCAACTCATCAGCACTACTTTCAATGCTACATTGTTTTAAAATTTTTATTTGGTCTGAGCTTATTTCTGCATAATTACAACTTAGTCCTTTCTTAGTACAAGATACGTATAAATCACTATCTATATCAATGTTTTCTTTAAAATTTAAACCTTGTTGTTTTACAATATTTTTAAACGTATTATTGCGTTTAAAACCTTTACTCCAGTCCTGATTTTTATCAAACTTTCGTTTTTTTTTATGTTTACTGAATAAGCCCATCACTAGATAAATTAATTTAAAGACAATAAGAACAGTTTACCCAAAAACTTCTGATTTTTTGGTTGTTAAACTTGTAAGATGTTAAATTAGACGGCTAAATTTAAACTTGCTAAGCTTGATTCCGTCAATAAATGTTTATGAATTTGGCTCATTTATTGTTTAGTTGATTATTTATAATCTCATCATAAATTAATAGCTTATATAGTATTTATGGTGTTTTTACCATGATTAGTATTTTTTAACTAATTTAATGTTCAAATATAAGTAGTAAAAATTAACTATAATAAGTAAAAATTACATTCAAATAAAGGTGTTAATAATGACAAATAAAACTAAGGATTATCTATCTAAAGTGCGCAATAAAACTGGCTTTTCAGACTATAAAATCTCTCAAAAGTATTCAATTAATCAATCCAATTTAAGCAAATATAAATCAGGAAAAGCCGCTCTTTCTGAAACACATGCTTGGCTGTTTGCTAATATTTTAAACATCAATCCTGCAGAAGTCGTCGCCCACACTAAACTGGAACATGCAAAAATTACTGGCAGTAAATCAAAGACCATATTTTGGAAAGAGCAACTAGAAAAACTTGCAAATAACTCAAAATCTATCAAAATAGACATTGCACAAATTAACCCCATTGTTGGCGATTTAGATGGGAATACTCAAAAAATTATCAAGTTAACTAAAGAGGCACATATTCGAGGCTGTGATTTGTTGGTTTTCCCAGAATTATCACTGATTGGTTACCCTCCTGAAGATTTATTATTGCGTGAAGAGTTTATCCAACAAGTTCAAGATAAAGTAACCTTGATCAGCCAAACTATCTCTGAAGATATTTCTATTATATTTGGCGCGCCCTCAAAGAAAAACGACGTTTTATACAACGGTGCTTATCTTGTTCAAAACTCGAAACTGTGGGTTTATCACAAGCAAAACCTTCCAAACTATGGCGTGTTTGATGAAAAACGTTATTTTGAACCGGGTCATAAGGCTTTTATTTTTGAATGCCAAGGTAAAAGAATTGGGCTAGTCATCTGTGAAGATGCTTGGACACCAAAGATTATTTCTACCACGGCTAATCAGGGTGCACAAATCATCATTAGTATTAACGCTTCTCCATTCCAAGTTGGTAAACACTCACAACGAATTGAACAAATTAAACAACGCGTATTGACAACCAAAACTAATTTTATTTACGTTAATATGGTTGGCGCACAAGATGAATTGGTATTTGATGGCGCATCTTTTGTCATGAACTCAAATGCCGATATCACTTTGCAATTGCCTTTATTTAAAGAAAAAATTCAAAGTGTTAGCTTTACCTCTCCTACCACACTACCTGACACTGATCCTATTGAAAAAACCATTTATAATGCCTTGGTACTTGCCACTAAAGACTACATTGAAAAAAACGGAGTTTTTAATGGCGTGGTAATGGGCTTATCTGGCGGTATCGATTCTGCACTAACCCTTGCTATTGCTGCTGATGCCATTGGTACTAGGAACATTAAAGCCATTATGATGTTCTATGAATACACCTCAAGCATGAGTCTTGAAGATGCTAAAATTCAAGCCACAGCAATGAATATTGATTATCATGAAATCAGCATTCACACTATAGTGGATAGCTTTAACACACAACTTAACATATTATTTAACGGCATGAAAGCTGACACCACTGAGGAAAACCTACAGGCTCGTATACGTGGCACACTACTAATGGCAATCTCTAATAAATTAGGAAAAATCGTACTCACCACGAGCAACAAATCTGAAATGGCAGTAGGCTATGCTACTTTATATGGTGATATGTCTGGAGGCTTTGCTCCTCTTAAAGACGTTAGTAAAACCTTAGTTTATCAACTTGCCAAATACAGAAACACCCTATCAACCATCATTCCAAAGCGTGTTATCGACAGAGCACCTTCTGCCGAACTTACTCCTAATCAAATTGACCAAGACTCACTACCCCCCTATGACGAACTAGATGCAATTCTGGAACTGTTTATCGAACAAAGATATTCCGTTGAACGCATCATCAAACAGGGTTTTAATGAACAAACTGTTAAACGTATCATCCAAATGGTACTTAACAACGAATACAAACGCAGACAAAGTGCACCCGGACCTAAGATTAGCCAAAATGCCTTTGGTAAAGAACGTCGCTACCCCATAACATCAAAATTTCAACCTTAACACTATTAAAATACAAAGAATATCAACTAAAAATTTTAATTATTCTGTTATTATATTTGCTAAATTGAGATCGTGAATTGAGTTGGTTATTTTTTGTTACTGTAATTAGATGTGACCGCAGAGCGGTTGTGTATAACAGACGATTAACCCGATTTTGAGAATTTAAAATAAAGCAGACTCTAGATAATTTGTTTAAAAACACGCATCATTCTAAAAGAAAAAACATACAACAAAAAATATTTATCATTTTTAAGAAGAGTAAAAATAAACCATGCAAACCTCAACAAACCCTATGCAAACCACTAAGGCACTCTATCTGATGGCCGTCTTTCCGCTGGTTCCAAGTCGTCAGCTGAGTTTTGGCATTAGTTCACTAAAGGTATTAGAAAAATGAATCTATTATTTGAGCATGCAGTGACAATTTTCATGGCATTTTTTGCCATTATGAATCCTATTGCAAGCACAGCAGTCTTCGCTGGATTAACAAGAAACATGGAAAAACATGAACAAACTAAAGTTGCCATTAAATCTCTCATTATCACCTTTGTTATAATTTTACTATTTTCTGTTTTAGGTAAATCAATTTTCCACCTTTTTGGAATAACTCTTCCTGCATTACGAATAGCTGGAGGTATTTTAGTATTTCTTGTTGGATATCATATGCTTCAAGGAAATGTTTCAAAATTACATACAACTCAAGAAAGTAATCATTCAAATGTAGCCGTATCACCTCTAGCTGTACCACTTCTTGCTGGGCCAGGAACTATTGCAACAGCAATGAATTATTCAGCAGCAGAAGGATGGGGAGAAACTTCTGTAACAATATCTGTATTTGCATTCCTATGTCTCATCACTTTTTTTTGTTTTATTTTTAGTTCGAAAATATTATTAATAATAGGCAGAGATGGGCTTGGTATTGTTACTCGTTTAATGGGTTTGATTTTGGCTGTAATTGGGGTGCAAATGTTGATAGTTGGTATTGATGGTGCTATCTATATTTCGACTGTAAACTAATAAATTTCTAAAAGATATCAAGGAAAACATTAATTACTTAAAAACACTCACATGCCTAATATATTTTTTAAAACAGTATTTTTATATTCAATGTTTAAAGACCTTTTCCTTGATATCTTAGAAAAAATTGAATATGAAATAAGTCATTAATTGATACTTTTACACAAAATAAAACTTAACAAAAAGCTAAGTAAAAGAGTTATATTCAATAAAGATCAAAGGTTTCATTATTGAGCAAGTATGCTTGAATATGATGTAAAAAACAAAAATTCAGAATTAATAAAAAAGTTGAATTTAAGCGTTATGTAAAAATCTGAAGCATACCCCTGGCTTTATGCTTAGTTTCTTGCAGTTCTTGTTTAGCAATAGAATCAAATACAATACCCGCCCCCGCCCTTAAAGTTAATAGATTGTCTTGTTTGCTAATGGTACGAATAAGAATGTTAAAATCCATTTTTCCGTTACTGCTAATATAACCCAGAGAACCTGTATATGCTTGGCGTGGCATTTGTTCAAGTTCTTGAATAATTTGCATACAACGAATTTTAGGACAACCGGTGATGGTACCACCTGGAAATAGTGCGCTGATTAAGTGTTTAATAGTGGTATTTGGCTTGATTTTTCCTTTGATGTTTGAAACAATATGATGCACAAAAGGATAGCTTTCCAACACCATAATTTCATCAACTTTGATACTGCCGTATTCGCACACTCTGCCCAAATCATTACGTTCTAAATCAAGCAGCATAATATGCTCTGCTCGTTCTTTAGGGTGATTGATGAGTTGTTGTTTTAGGCGTTTGTCCTCACTACCTATGCCACGAGGGTGGGTACCTGCAATGGGTCGGGTTTGTATAACGTTACCATCCACACTAAATAGACGCTCTGGAGAGGAGGAAATAATACTAAACGTTTGGAATTGTGCCAGTACGGAGAATGGAGCGGGATTAGTTTTTTTTAATGCTTTGTAAATTTGGGTTGGGGCAATGTCATTAGTTAAATGATATTGCCACTGTCTTGAGAGGTTGACTTGAAAAACATCCCCTGCTTTAATATACTCACGACTTTTTGCTACGCCTGATAAAAATTTACTCCCCTTTTCAGAAAACAAAGTGCCCACTAATTTACGTTCAGGTATGGCTTTTAATTGTCCAATATCTGCTAACACTTGCTCTATTCTATGTTGGTTGTCAAATTGGTCTAATAAATAAGTTTTATGACTGGTATGGTCAATAATAATGGCTGTGGAAATTTGCACGGCAATAGTAATAGGCTGGCCACTTGTGTGCATTATTTGCTTTAAAGTAGGCTCTATTTGCCCAATTAATTCATAAGAAAGATATACAAACCAACCACCAGTAAAGGGTAAGTCGCTGTGAATAAATGGCGTATCAATACTAACAGTGAGCTCGTCTAAAAAATTAAATTCTTCTAAGTGGTTTAGTACAATTTGTTTACCAGGGTGTGCAAATAGTATCGAAAAACGGTTATTAGCATTATGTTTAACACTTTCTAACAAAAATGGATAACGTACAGGGTTAGCGTAAGATAACGCCTCTAAAGTAACATCAGGAATGGGCATAACCTTCATTTTTATTTATTTATTTTTGGCTTAGAAATGATGATTTTACTAAGCAGTTGTTTGGCTCTATTAATTATTTTATGCGATGGAAATTTAACCAGCATTGTGTTTAACAAACTACGTGCTTTATCTTGTTGGTTAAGTTCTATATATACTCTAGCCAACTCAAACAAAGAGTTTGAAAACTTATAGTGTAATGGATTTTGTTTTTGAAATGCAACAAAAGCATTTCTAGCATTGTAAAAATTATCTTTAGCTAAATAAGACTTAGCTAACCAATACTGCACATCTGAAGTGTAATTATTATTTGGATAAGTAGCTAAATATTGTTTAAACAATTTAATAGCTTGATCGTATTGATCCGTCACTAATAAACTGCGTGCTTGCGTATAAATGCGCTTGGCTTTTTGATCATACTCTCTGACTCTAAGCGTGGTTTTTCCAATGGTGGTACTGAATTTTTGATAAGTGATTAAGTTAAATAACTCTTTGATTTTTCCAGTGCTTATTTTTTGCTGTTGTTCTAAAAGCTCAATCTTTCCCAATAAAGATTTATTTTTACGCATCAAGCGCTTTATTTTTTGATTGTGATTCATTACCATCTTATCGGTATTAATGCCTGCACTGACAGGCTGCCAAGCAAAAATACTTAAAAAAGTAATCAAACCAAAATAGTACATTAATCTTTATTGATAAATAAACTCAACACGTCTGTTTTTCTGCCATACATCCTCATCATGTCTTTGCAGTATGGGCTTTTCCTCACCAAAACTAATAACTTTAACTCTTGAAGAAAGATCATACAAGCCTAATATTTCTTTAACACTTAAAGCCCGATTTTCACCCAGTGCTAAGTTATATTCACGTGTACCACGCTCATCTGTGTGCCCTTCTAGACGTAAATTTAGTTCTGGATTGTTACGCATAAAGTTTGCGTGTTTGACGATTTGCTTGGTTGAGTCTTCATCAATCTCAGTGTCATCATAGGAAAAATACAAAACAAAACTAACGTTTGTTTTTCTAAAATCTGCTACAACAACTGGCTCGACAATACTTGATATATCTACACTACTTCTAGAAAACCCTTGCGATTCAAAACTAGATTGATCCACCTCAATAACATTTTCTTGTGTATTTTCCGTCCTGTCTTCAATGACAACAACACTTGGCTTGAACAATACTTTTTTATACAAATCATCCACTGATGAACATGATGACAACAGCACTATTGTTGTTGTTAGAAATATTATTTTTGACATTTAACGCCTCCTATTTTAAATAATGTGACCAATTTGGCTCTCTAACTTCACCTGCTTTGCTAGCCAGTTCAAAAGTTTGACGACCCAATATTGAAACCACAGAAAGTACACTAGAACTACCTTTATTGGTAGCGAATATAATCATACTACCATTTGGTGAAAAAAACGGCGATTCGTCTAATTGATTATTTGTCATAATGGTCAAATTCTTAGTGGCAATATCTAATAAAGCAATACGGTAATCTTTACCTACCCTATGCACCATAGCCAAGCTTTTATCATCAGGTGAAAAAACGGCTTTGGCATTATATCTGCCTTTAAAGGTTGCTCTGTTAATTTTATTAGTTTTTAAATCTTTAATATAAACTTGCACCTGCCCAGAACGGTTGGAGGTGAATACGATTTTATCTCCTTCTGATGAATAGCTTGCCTCAGTATCTATGCCCACATCTGTGGTTAGCCTTGTTAGTTTTTTAGAGGATAATTGATAAGAATAAATATCTTTGTTGCCGTTTTTGGATAGAGTAAGCAAAAGATTTTTTCCATTTGGATGCCAAGATGGTGCTGAGGCAATACCATCAAAATAAGGCAGTTTTTGTGTTTTTCGACGTACAAATGGATATTGGATGAACACTTCTGAGCGAGCGTTTTTAAAAGAAACATAAGCAATTTTATTTTGATCAGGTGACCAAACGGGTGATAAAATAGGTTTCTTAGATTTTAGGATGGTTTGTGGATTTTGCGCATCAGAATCTGATATTTCTAAACGATATTCACGTTCGCCTTTGCCTTTATTGGTAACGGAAATGTAAGCTAAGCGCGTATCAAAAGAGCCTTTTTCGCCTAATAAGACATGATAAATTTGATCAGACAAGTAGTGTGCAATTCTTCTGATACCTCTATTGTGTACGACAAATTTATCTTTATAAAGTATTTTCTTAGAAAAAACATCTAGTAGTTCAATTTCTACATTAAAAACTTTTTTACTGATTTTTTCTAGCTTACCAAGCACAATGGCTTCAATTTTTTTTGCTTTCCATTTATCAAAATTGGGCTTATTATTAATCACATAATTTACACTAGAGGCACTAAATTCACCTGATCGATTAAAGTTATTACGTATAACGTGTGCAATGATTTTGCCTTGATTTGCATCACCTATAACAGAAAAATCAGAAATAACAATGGGAAAAGCGTTTTCATCTTGTTTGAGAATGGTAACTTCTAATACTGTCCAAGCAAGAGTAGTATAAAGTGATAAAATAAGAACAAGCAGTTGCTTCATTCTCTTTCCTCTATCCAGTTCATTTGGATAGCTTCAAGGATTTTTTCACCTGATTTATTTTCATCACCATCAAAACCATCTAGTGCAATTACCATCTGTTTAAGATTAACAAAATTAACAATACTAGGATTAATCCCTGGATGAATCTCATCTAAAGCTATTGCAATATCTAGGGAGTCTGTCCAATTCATAAAAAATACCTTTAGTAAAATCTTAATTTTAACCAAACTAAGGCTTGGTATGGATAAAAATTTAGTAGCTTTTTTAAATCACACTCTACTTACATCTCGAATAAATTTAAGCATCTTTAACTGCACGAAGACCTCATTTAATTGAGTGATATGTGTAACACTAATTACCATATTGAGTGATTTGATAGAATTGTCTTTTTCTTGAATCTCTAAGCACTCAATATTGATATTCATTTTTGAAATAATACTGGCAATAGAGGCAAGTGTGCCTCTGTTGTTGGCAACATTAATATTAATCATTGCTTTAAATTCCTCGTCTTTATCCGTTTGCCAATCAATGTTAAGCCATTGTGCATTTTTGCTCTTAATACGAACCAAGTTAGCACAAATTACTCTATGCACTACCATGCCTTTAGAAGTGCTTAAAACGCCAGCCACTTTATCGCCAGGAATAGGATGACAACAAGAGGCAAAACTAATGGCTTTGCCTTGTGCTTTATGAATGCTAATTTTTTGAATTACATGCTTGGCATTAGTACCTTGCAACTTGTTTAGTGCAACTGATACTAAAATCTCAGAGAGTCCAATTTTCATATACATGTCTTCTTTAGAGTCACAATTTAACGCTTTAAGACATGCTAACCACTGAATCTCATCAATGCCATCTGTGTTTATATTTTGATAATCCAGTGCATTGGTTAATAAATACTCTCCTAGTTGGATTAGTTCAGCAGCAGATTCGTTTTTAAGATACGTTTTAATTGAGGATCTGGCCTTTACAGTAATAGCAATTTGCAACCAAGAAGACCTAGGAGTTGCCTTATCATCAGTGATAATTTCAATGGTTTGTCCTGATTTTAATTCGGTAGAAATGGATGTATTAACTTGGTCAACCTTGGCTTTAAGGGTGTGATTGCCAATACTAGTATGTACCATATAGGCAAAATCAAGCATAGTTGATTTATAAGGTAGCTGAATAATGTCCCCATCTGGGGTAAAAACAAACACCTCGGAAGGAAATAAGTCTGCCTTAGTTTTTTCCAAAAAATCAATAGAAGTACCCGAATTTTGCTGAATATCTAGCAATGAGCCTAACCAGTTATCAGCCAATTCTAATTTATGATTAGAGTTACTCTTATAGTGCCAATGCGCAGCAATCCCATATTCTGAAATAAAATGCATATCAGATGAACGAATTTGCACCTCAATAAAAATTTTATTAGGGCCAAATAGTACTGTATGCAACGACTGATAGCCGTTTGATTTTGGTAGTGCCACATAATCTTTAAACTTACCTGGTAGTGGCTTATATAAATTATGAATAATACCTAGAACTTGATAGCATTGTGCAACATCAGCTACAATAACCCTAAGTGCATACATGTCTAATACCTGAGAAAATTTTAAATGTTTAATTTTCATTTTTTTATAAATACTACAAGGTTGCTTTCTACGACCATTAATTTTAGCATTAGGTATACCTTCTTGATCTAATCGGTTTTTTATTTCAGTTTGGATGTGGCTGATAATTTTCTTACGATTGCCACATTGTTTTTTAATTTGACTGACCAGAACCTTATTACGAAATGGATAAATAATAGCAAAACACAAATTATCAAGTTCAACCCTAATACTATTAAGACCTAAACGACGCGCAATGGGTGCATGTATTTCTACTGTTTCTTTAGCAATTCTAAGTTGCTTATCCCGACGCATGAAGCCAAGTGTTCGCATATTGTGCAAACGATCTGCTAATTTAATTATCATAACACGCATGTCATCACTCATGGCTAAGAACAACTTTCTAAAATTTTGTGCTTGCTTGTCCGTGTTTGAGTGAAATTCTAACCCAGTTAGTTTAGATACACCCTCTACGATATGTGCAATTTCATCACTAAAATCACGCTTAATTTGCTCATAAGTAACCGAAGTATCCTCGATACAATCGTGCAATATTGCCGCAACAATACAATAGTAGTCTAGTTTTAACTCTGCCAAAATCATAGCAACTGATATGGGATGAAACACATAAGCCTCACCCGATTGTCTATATTGACCATCGTGCGCTGTTGCTGCAACAATATAAGCCTGATAAACACCCTCAATCTGTTCTTTAGACATATAATTTTCTAACGTATTACACAGCTCACTAATTAGAATTCTTCTATCAGGCAAATTCATTCAATATAGTTAAATTTAAGGATAAATTTCTACCATTATAATACAACCACATCAGTATAATGCCCTCACATATCTGCAATAAATAATACATTGAGTTATGAAAAAATTATTCATTATTCTACCTTTTTTAACATTATTACTTAATGGTTGTTTTTGGCAAGAAGAGGCCAAAAGAGAATCTATTACCAAAGGTTGGCTGCCAAAAAAATTCTTCGCTCAAGCTAAAGAAGAGGCCTCATCAGGCTCAACAGACAAAGCTATTGAGATTTTTGAACAACTGCAAGCAGCTTACCCTGGCTCAAAATATGCACTACAATCTAAATTAGAAATTGCTTATGCATTGTACAAGAGCAAAGATTACAATCAAGCAATTGATCGCTTAAATAGCTATATTAAGCTTTATCCAGAGCATTTTTCAACCCCATATGCTTATTATTTACGTGGCGCTGTTTCACAAGACAAGTCTCGCTCGTTTTTAGATGACTATCTTACTGATAGCGCCCAACGCGATGTTAATTCAGTGCGTGATGCCTTTAACTACTATCTAGCATTGATTTATAAATTCCCAAAAACTGAATATGCCGAAGAAGCCAAAATCCATTTAGTTATACTTAGAAACATTTTATCAAGACATGAGCTGTTTGTGGCTATTTATTACACCAAAAGAGGGGCTAATATTGCTGCCATCAACCGTACTAAGTTTATCATTGAAAAATATCCAAACACACCTTCAGTACCTGCAGCACTACATTTAATGGCCTATAATTATGACGCTATTAGCGCAAACATACTGGCAAAAGATGCGCGCCGCGTACTAAAGAATAGTTATCCTTTGTACACACCACACTACTCTTTATAGGACTAAGATTCTTAATTTACTTCAATGAACAAACAAGAAAGAGCTTTCGCGTTTAAGATTTCTTTAATCATGGCCACACGTATGCTAGGTTTATTTATGATTTTTCCTATATTTTCAGTTTATGCCAGTGAATATACCAGTACCACGCCTTACTTAATAGGTTTATCTATTGGCATTTATGGCTTAACTCAAGCATTATTACAAATTCCCTTTGGCTATTTATCAGACAAGTATGGTCGAAAACCTATGCTCATTATTGGTCTTATTATCTTTTTTATTGGTAGTGTTGTGGCTGCTAAATCAACAGACATCATAGGCATTGTTATTGGCAGGGCTCTGCAGGGTGCAGGTGCTATTTCAGCGGTATTGATGGCGTTTTTAGCAGATTTTGTTAGTGAAAATCAACACTCTAAAGCCAATGCTTTTGTGGGTGTTCAAATAGGCATAGCCTTTATGTTAGCCTTACTACTAGGCCCTATCATCAGTTCTAATCTGAGCATATCTGGTTTATTTTGGGTGATTGCTTTGCTTTCTGTTATTGCGTTGATCATTGTTAGCACTCTACCCAATGCCAAACCTAAAGAGCAATATTCCTTGTCAATTGCAAACATCAAAAAAGTAATCAATATTGATTTACTACGGCTAGATTTTAGCGTTTTTGCACTACATTTAATTCTAACTTGTGCTTTTATCGCTATACCGATCTTTTTAAGAGAAAACAATATTGTTGAGATTAAAGACAGTTGGCAAATGTATTTACCTATTATTATTTTGTCCTTTATTGGCATGTTGCCAATGATTATTCTGATTTCCAAATATCAAAAAATTAAACCTATATTTTTAAGCGCCATTGCACTACTGATTATCAGTCAAATTTTGTTTTATCAAATACAGCTTACTTATACTTTATTTTTCATCCTTTTAACTTTATTCTTTATTGCTTTTAATACATTAGAAGCCATTCTACCTTCACTCATAGCCTCAAGTGCAAGTTCTGATAAACGCGGCTTAGCAATGGGTTTATACGCTACATCACAGTTTTTAGGTGCATTCGTTGGCGGGATTGTTGGTGGATGGATTTACAACATATCTAATCTAAATAATGTATTCTTACTTACCACATTTATTGCAATTATTTGGTGGATAATTATTCTAATAACAAAGCAAAAAATACCCATAAAACAGGTAACAGAAAATTAATCGGAGCAAAAAAAATGGCAGGAATCAACAAAGTAATTTTAGTAGGCAATTTAGGCCAAGATGTAGAATTGAAATACACCTCTAATGGTAAAGCAGTAACCACTTTATCTGTTGCAACCAGTGAAAGTTGGACAGACAAAAACACAGGGCAAAAGGTTGATAAAACTGAATGGCACCGTGTTAGTTTATTTGGCAAATTAGCTGAGATTGCTAGCCAATACCTACATAAGGGCTCTAAAGTTTACGTTGAAGGTAATTTAAGAACACGTAAATGGCAAGACCAAACTGGTACTAACCGCTACACAACTGAAATAGTTGTTGGTTTTAATGGTACATTACAAATGTTAGATCGTCACGACAATGTTGATATAGGTGGTGGTGCACCTCAAACTCAACAATCAGCATCTTCTACACCTGTACCACAACAACAAACCGCAACAGCGCCAGTCCTAGATCCTATCGCACCTGTTGATAATTCTGAGTTTGATGATGACATTCCTTTTTAAAAAAGGATGTGTTATTTATCTGAATTACTCCAATAATCAGCTTTATTTGAAATCACCCAGCGCACACCACCTTTAGGATTTTTAACATCATTTTTATATCTAGGAATCATGTGCACATGTAAATGCATAATACTTTGCCCAGCTACTTCACCATTATTCATACCAATGTTAAAACCATCTGGAGAAAACTCCTCATCAAGAATCAATTTTGATTTTTGAATGGCTTTGGCAATTGCATTTTGCTCTTGTTCGGTAATATCAAAATAAGTAGCAACATGTCTTTTAGGGACAATCAACGTATGTCCAGGAGAAACAGGATAAGAGTCTAAAAACGTAATGGTTAAATCACATTGTCCAATAATTCTTTCTTCACTCAATTGACAAAATAAACAATTTATATCCATTTTTTATTATTCTAAGCTAATATTAATAAACATAATGTTTTGGGCAAATTAGACAATAAAAAACCGGTATAGCCAGTTTTACTATGAAATTGATGCTGAAAGGCTCGTCACTTTCTGTTTCAACGATTACTGTAATTTCTTGGTTGTAGACATAATTCCAAAGGTTTGTTATTCATTACTTCAACGGGATTGTTAAAACTATTGCCGTTCCAGGGTGTGTTGTTTCCAAAATTTATAGGAATATTACTATTCCAATTAATACCCCAATTTGCAGTAGCATTAAGTTTCAATGTTAGCAAGAAAACTGTCATTATTTTCTCACTCCTTAATTATTAATCAATCGTCATTAAAAACCTAATGCCTGATTTTAACCATAACTTTTATACTATCTTGCTATTGGTACTACTGGCATAGTCATTTCAGGTGCAACACCAGGTCCCCATGGGGTATTTACATAACCATTAGGTGCGAAACCATAACCATTACGACCATAACCATTACGACCATAACCATAATAGTTGTTGTTGTTCCAACCGTTATTATCAAATTCATCAAACATATTACCCATTTCTTCTGCATACCAACGAGGATCCCAAAAATCATATGGGTTGTAGCCAAATATGCCATTATCTTCTTGATAGCCATAAGCGTTATAATTGTTGTAACCATTACCCCATGGGGTATTGTTGCTACTCCAAAATGCATTCGCACTTAAAGTGGATGTCAATAGCACTATTGTAAAAATCTTTTTCATTGTCATATCTCCATTTAATTAATTCAATTTATATTATAACATAATAATATATTTATGCAAATTAAGCTTTAAATTTAAAAAGGTGAGGATCATCTAAATATCGATAATCAACATAAAGTTTTGGCAACTCAAGGTTGTTCTACTGGTACATGATTAGGATTAGTAAACAACATGGTTTACAGGTACCTCATACATCCAAAAGTATTTTAAATAAGTTTAACAAAAATGATTTATCCACTTAACATCAAAAAAATAGTATTTCTTTCAAATACGGCTTACTCAGGATTTATAGATATATCAAAAAAGATAAGAAAGTATACATATTAATATCTAACAAGTGCTGTTAGGAGATTATCAATCTAAAACTAGGTTCTTTATTGTAAAGCCTATTAACTAAGATATCAAAGTATAACCTTTGAGTATCTATTCGTCTATTCTAGGTTGTAGTGTTTGAGCCAGTTTGTCCAATGAAACGTTAATAAGTTTATGCGCACCCTCTGCACCGTACAGTTTTGCCAATTCAAGTGATTCATTAATCACGATTTTATAAGGCACTCCTGGGCTAAATTTGAGCTCAAAAGCGCCTAGATATAAAATAGCGTGTTCAACAGCGCCTAGTTGTTCAGTTTCTCGGTTAATGGTAGGTGCGATAATCTCATCTAGTAAAGATTTATTTTTTAGAATATTGATGAATAAATTTGAAAAGAAAGCTTTTGAGATTTTGCCTTGTTTTTGGTTTAAAAATTGTTGTTCAATTTGCAATATTTCTCCACCTGATACTAGATATTGATATAGAGCTTGTACTACGCGCTCTCGAGAGCGTTGCTTTGAGGTTTTAAAGGTCATGGTTAAAAAGTTTGAGTGTCTACTTGTTGCATTAAATAGAGCATTTCAATCATTGCCATGGTTGCCTTTTCACCTTTGTTACCCTTATAACCACCAGCTCTACCGATGGTTTGCTCCATGTTATTTGTAGTAAGTATACCAAAAGCAGTGGGGATTTCATATTGATAAGAAACATCTGACACGCCACGAGCACATTCGTTACAAACAAACTCAAAATGCGGGGTTTCACCATTGATAATTGCACCTAAAGCCACAATACCATCGTATAAATTTTTGTTACTTAGTTTTTGACTTGCTAATTTTTTAGCCAATAACGGAATTTCAAATGCACCAGGGACGTAAAACACATTGATATTATTGGCATTAATGCCATATTTAGCTAAGGTTTCTTGTGCTGCTGATAATAGCTTGTCACCAATATCTTGGTAAAAATAACCCACGATAATCGCAACTTTTGCTTTTGCAAGAAAATTGTTATTTCCGTTTTTATTAAATTTAAATTTCATTATTATTCCTTTACTTGCTGGTGTCTATGTATTCAGTTACTTCTAAACCAAAGCCTTTTAAGCCATAAAGCTTTCTATGACTGCCTAAAATTTTCATTCTTTTAATGCCAAGGTCAGATAAGATTTGTGCACCAACGCCATATGTTTTGATATCATCACGAATATTGCCATTAACGTTGTCAATATTTTCTAAAATACTTTGGTCGGTTTGCATTCTAAGTAGCAATAAAACACCACTATCTAATTTAGCAATGTACTTTAATGCAGCGATAACGCTAAAACTGTTTGACTTTTCTTGTAACACATCCTTAAAAGCATCTTCCATGTGTACACGCACGCAAGTATCAGTATTACTGCTAATTTTTCCTTTAATCAAGGCTAAGTGAGTTTCATTGTGAATACTATCAAGAAATGAAATTAATCTAAAAATGGCAAATTCAGTTTTAAATTCACGTTCATTAATACGTTCGATGGTTTTTTCGTTTTCAACTCGATAAGAAATTAAATCTTCAATCGTACCTAATTTAATGTCGTGTTTTTTGGCAAAAATTTCTAAATCATCACGTCGAGCCATTGAACCATCTTCATTGAGGATTTCAACAATCACACTGGCTGGTTCAAGTCCTGCAAGGCGTGCTAAATCACACCCTGCTTCTGTGTGTCCTGCTCGAATTAAAACCCCACCTGGTTGTGACATAAGTGGGAAAATATGCCCTGGTTGTACAATATCATCAGGTTTAGCATCTTTTGCCACTGCATCAAGTATTGTTTTAGCTCTGTCTGCTGCTGAAATACCTGTGGTTACACCTTCTACCGCCTCAATTGAAATGGTAAAGTTAGTACCATTCGTATCATTATTTTGCGCGACCATAAGTGATAAATTAAGCTGTTTACAGCGCTCTTGTGTTAAGGTTAAGCAAATCAAACCGCGACCATGAGTCGCCATGAAATTAATATCTTCTTTAGTAACAGTTGTAGCAGGGATTATTAAATCCCCTTCATTTTCACGATCTTCATCATCCATTAGGATAATCATTTTGCCTTGGCTATAGTCTTTTAAAATTTCTTCAATACTAGATTTCATAACTAATTTTTAATGATGTAATAATTGTTCAAGGTATCTGACGATAATGTCAACTTCAAGATTAACTTCGTTATTTATTTTCAATCCACCTAATGTTGTGGCTTTTAGTGTGTACGGCACAATGTTGATATCAAACACGCAATCGTTAATATTATTGACTGTTAAACTCACACCGTTAATACAAATAGAACCTTTTTTAGAGATGTATTTTATCAAATTCTTAGGCGTACTAATTTTAAAACGTGTTGATTCACCTTCAATAAATCGATCAACAACTTTAGCAATACCGTCAACATGGCCACTGACCAAATGCCCATCAATGCCTTGATTAAGCCTTAGTGCTTTTTCAAGGTTAACTGAATTGTTAATACCTAAGTGATTAAAAATTGTATACCTGAATGTTTCTTGTGAAATGTCGGCTTTAAAATAATCATCACCTATCTCAATAGCGGTTAAACACACTCCATTCACAGAAATACTGTCGCCAATTTTAACCTCGTTAAAAAACGAACCTTGTGCCTCAAAACAAAATACGCCTGCCTTGATACTTTTAATCTTACCAACGATTTGAATAATACCTGTAAACATTTATTGATTCTTTGTCTGATGAAAGCAAAAACTGCTACTTGCACCAAATAACACCACAACCCAAGAAAAATATATCCAAAGTATAAATAACAATAGCATGGATAATGCACCATAAATCACTTCATAAAAAGAAAAATAGTTGATATAAATTAACAGTATTCATTTTAAAACCTTTAAAAAAATGTAGTAACAAAACTAGATTTAATCATATTTTTGAATGATACTTTTTCATTTAGAATAAAATAATACAACAAGCTTAACCCAATGGCTGAAAGAATAATTGGCAAACTTGATATAAAAAATACCGCCAATCCGTATAAAAACAAATAATTTTGACACGCTTAAATAAGAACTCATCAATAAAGACGTGACTAAAAATAAAAGACCTAACACCAAAGTTAGCATTGAAACAATGGCAAACAAAGTTGAAAATGTCAATACAGTTACCGAATCAAAACTTTTTTAATTTTAAATGGTGAAAGGTTAATATTAGAATACACATTCTATTTTATAGCGATATTCCAGAAAATCCTTTACCTCAATTATTTTAACTTTTTTTGTCTTCTCATTCATCATTTTTATGTTCCAAAATATCGTCAACTATTTTTAATTTTATCAACAGCTTAATAGTATTCATTGATTAAATTACCAATACTTCTGTTGTATCTTCTTTTTTATATTTATAATCTTAATATCATGACTGCCATTTTTAGCTCGTTCATCCACTCTTTGAATTTGATAAATCAACATTAGTAAATACAAATAAATAAGCTCAATATTCCATTCTTGTTGTTTTTATTGATTAATAATTTTTACCCACAAGTATAGTTTCAATTTCAAAACTATTACACTGTTTGATGTTATGATCATTTTTTTTAGGCATTAATTTTGTTTCTAAAAATTGCTTAATATTAACATTGGTTAGCGATAAATACAGTATCAAAGTTTTTTCCTGAACCATTAATACCTACTATGATTGTAAAAATTGAATTGTCTTGCATTATTTAATTCCTTTGATAATCGTATTTTAACCCTAACTATTCGCTCTATTTTATCAAAAAGTTAAAAATAATTATATCAAACACTAACAAACTCTTTATTTTTTATTGCCCAAGTAGTCCTCATAATTACCAGAATAATAATGCATACTATCCTCTTTGAGTTCTATCACCTTGGTAGACAGTGAAGAAACAAATTCTCTATCATGGCTAACAAAAATTAAAGTGCCTTTGTAATTATCCAGTGCTAGATTAAGGGCTTCGATAGACTCCATATCAAGATGGTTGGTAGGCTCATCCATCACTAATACATTGGGGTTTTGTAGCATGAGTTTGCCAAATAGCATTCTGCCTTTCTCTCCACCAGAAAGTGACTTAATACTCTTTCCAATGTCTTCTTTACCAAATAACATTTTACCCAGTACTGCACGCATTGCCTGTATGTTGTCTTTTTCACTTTTGAATTGACTCATCCAATCAAGTACATTCATATCAGTTTCAAAATCTTTACTATGATCCTGTGCATAATAACCAATGTTAATATTTTCACTCCACTTAATTTTTCCTTTATCGGGCTTGATTTCACCAACCAAAGTACGCAGTAATGTGGTTTTACCAATACCATTTTGACCAATAATGGCAATGCGATCACCCACCTCAAACAAGAAACTAATGTCTTTTAAAACCTCAAGTTTATTATCTTTTTCAGTATCTCCTTGAAGAGTGAAGCTTTTAAACAAACCTTCGACTTCTAATACATTTCTGTGTAACTTAGTTTCTTGATTGAAAATAATATAAGGACTTATCCTTGAAGAGGGTCTAATATCGTCCAGTATAATTTTATCTAATTGTTTTAATCTTGAAGTGGCTTGTTTAGATTTAGAGGCGTTGGCTGAAAAACGAGAAACAAAATGCTTAAGTTCTTTGATTTTGGCTTCTTTTTTAGCATTGTCAGTTTGCATTTTTTCTTGAATAGCGGTTGATGCAATCATAAAATCATCGTAATTACCAGGGAAGATATTAAGCGCACCATAGTCTAAATCAGACATGTGTGTACATACGCCATTTAAAAAGTGTCTATCATGGGAGATGATAACCATTGTCGCCTTGCGTTCTTTTAATACGCCTTCTAGCCAACGAATTGAGTTAATATCTAAATTATTTGTTGGCTCATCAAGTAATAGAATTTCTGGATTTGAAAACAGTGCCTGAGCCAGCAAAATACGTAATTTCCAACCTGGTGCAATTTCACTCATCAACCCATAATGTTGCTCTTCTGGGATATCCAAGCCTAATAACAACTCACTGGCAGAAGACTCCGCCATATAGCCATCCATTTCTGCAAATTGCATTTCAAGTTCTGCAACCTTGATACCATCTTTCTCACTCATTTCAGGCAAAGCGTAAATTCTATCCCTTTCTTTTTTAATTTCCCATAATTCACTATGGCCCATAATCACCATATCAATCACACGAAAATTCTCAAAAGCAAACTGGTCTTGGCGAAGAACACCCAAACGCTCTCCATTACTAATATGAATGGTGCCATTACTAGGCGTAAGTTCACCCGTCAAAATTTTCATAAAAATTGACTTACCGCAACCATTCGCACCAATTAAACCATATCGGTTGCCACCTTGAAATTTAATAGAGATATTTTCAAATAAAAGTTTTTCACCAAACTGCATGGTGATATTGGCAGTAGAAATCATAAGTTTGTTGTTTTTACAAAACAAATATTATCCCATAATAGTAACACAGTTCTTAACTAATATGAATAAATCCACTCTTGAGCGTATAATTCGAATGGCTTAGAAAATAATAAAATTATTAATCTCTCATGTTTGAAAAAACTGGACAACTACCTGATAAAAATCTACTTTTTGCAATTTTTGCACTACTAACCTTTGGCTGGATATTGTCTTTTTCTGCCTCGCTTGGACATTTTAATAGTTATGCTTACTTTATAAAACAAACTGTTTTTATTATCTTAGGTTTAAGCCTTGGTTACACTGTGCTTAAAATTCCCTTATATTTTTATAAAAATCACTCTAAATTATTTTTTATAATTACGCTGATATGCCTAGCGTTGGTGTTTTTACCAGAACCTATCGGTAAAACTGTCAAGGGTTCAACACGCTGGATTAATTTTGTTCTGTTTAAGTTTCAACCTTCTGAGATGATGAAATTGGTGATGATTTTATTCATGGCAGGCTTTTTGGTTAGACAAGAAAAGGATTTAAGAAAACCTTATATGGGCTTTATTAAAACACTTATTATCATTGGTTCATCAAGTTTTTTGTCATTACTAGAGCCAGATTTAGGTGCAACTTTTATTATTTCTGCAACTGCTTTTGCTATGCTACTAACTGCTGGTGTTTACTTAAAACAATTATTCATAGTCGGTGCAAGCGTTATTACTATTTTTATTACTATTCTTTTTCAAATTCCCAATCGAGTTGAAAGACTAATTTCTTTTTGGCGAGAAGATTTATGGCTTAACGAATCTGAAAAAGTATGGCAAACTAAACAAGCATTAATCGGTATCGCTAGAGGTGATTGGACTGGTGTTGGACTAGGCAATGGCATTCAAAAATACACCAAACTACCCGAGCCACATACCGATATGATTTTTGCTATTATTGGTGAAGAAATAGGCATTATTGGTATGTGGTTTGTGTTGTTTGCCTTTGCTTACATTGTTCTTAAAGGGTTTAAAATTGCCAAAAATGCGCTTAAAAATAATCGCAAATATAGCTCTTATGTTGGCTTTGGTATTTGTACTTGGCTAAGTATGCAATTTAGCGTTAATATCGCCATGAATCTTGGCTTAATTCCACCAAAAGGGTTTACTTTGCCATTGATCAGTTATGGTGGGTCAAGTATGATATTTACACTGATATCACTGGCTATATTGCTCAGAATTGATATGGAAAATCGCTGTGAATACTCTAAACAAAAACACTATGTCTAAAAAAATTCTCATTATGGCTGGCGGCACTGGAGGACATATATTTCCTGCACTTGCCATTGCCAATGAGCTTAAAAATCACTCAACTCATATTCAATGGTTGGGCTCAAATGTTGGTATAGAAAACGAAATCGTACCTAAACACAACATTAAGCTACACACAGTGAATAGTGTTGGCTTGCGTGGTAAAAGCGTTGTTAGCCTAATAAAAGCACTTTTTTTACTTAGTTACGCTACGTTGCAAATAATGGGCATTTTTCTAAAATTTAAACCTAATATTGTGCTTGGCATGGGTGGTTTTACCTCTGGTATTGGTGGCTTAGTGGCTTGTATTTTTAGAATACCACTGGTGATTCATGAACAGAACTCTATATCAGGAACAACCAACAAAATACTCAACAAAATAGCTAAAAAAACTTTTCAAGCATTTGATGATACTTTTATTAAAAGCGCCACCACTTCTGGTAATCCTATCGCGTTCAGTTCTGTTGACAAACAAACTAATAACAAAAAATTAAACTTATTAATCATCGGTGGCTCTTTAGGCTCAAAGCCTATTAATGATATCTCCACACAGCTTAATATTAATATTAATATTTGGCATCAAACTGGAAGGCTGCATTTTGATGCAGTTAAAGCTCAGTATAAAAACAACGTTGTGAAAGTAACCGAATTTATTAAAGATATGGCAAACGCTTATGCTTGGGCAGACGTTGTACTTTGTAGAGCAGGTGCAATGACAGTATCAGAATTGATGCTGTCAGCCACGCCTAGTATTTTAATCCCACTGCCTCATGCCATTGATAATCATCAATTTTACAATGCCAAGATTTTAGCAGATAGCAACGCTGGCATACTGATTGAACAAAAAGATTTAACGATTGAATTGTTAGAAAAAACTTTGCTCAATATTAACAAAAATCAAATTAAACAAATGTCTACTAATGCACTCAAACTTGCCAAGCCCAATGCAGCTAAACAGATTGTAAATTATTTACTTTCTTTTGATTAATCCCTAGCCTTGCAAATAAATCTTTGTCGCTGTTTATATTTGGATTATCAGTGGTAAGTAATTGTTCGCCATAAAAGATAGAATTAGCGCCTGCAAAAAAACAAAGTGCTTGCATAGCCTCACCCATTTTAGTGCGCCCCGCTGATAAACGTACAACTGATTTTGGCATCATGATTCGTGCTACTGCAATAGTGCGTACAAACTCACTTTCTGTTGGTGGTTCAATATTTTCAAAAGGCGTGCCTGGAATTGGTACTAATAAATTAAATGGTACACTGTCTGGATGTGTTCTTAAATTAGACAATGACCTAAGCATAGAAGCGCGATCAGTCTGACTTTCATCCAAGCCTAAAATACCACCACTACAAACATGAATATTAGCATTTTGTACTGACTCTAAAGTGTTCAAACGATCTTGAAAATTACGCGTAGTGACCACATTTGAATAGTGTTCTTTTGAGGTGTCAATATTATGATTGTAATAATCTAAGCCTGCTTCTTTTAAGATAAATGCCTGTTCTTGAGTCAACATACCCAAGGTTACGCATGTTTCCATACCCATGGTTTTAACACCTTGAATCATTAATATGACTTTAGCTAGACTCTTATCAGTAGGATTTCGCCATGCAGCACCCATGCAAAACCGCGTGGCACCTATATCTTGCGCCTCTTTAGCTTGCTGAAGAACCAAATCAATTTCCATCAATTTTTCACGTTCAAGACCTGTATCATATTTAGAGCTTTGTGAACAATATGAACAATCTTCTGGACACGCACCAGTTTTGATATTTAATAATGAACTAACTTGAATTTGATTAGGATCAAAATTCTGTCTATGAATTCTGTGCGCTTGAAATAATAAATCATTAAAAGGTAATGAAAATAGTATCTCAACCTCTTTTAAAGTCCAATCGTTTCTTAATTCTTCCATAATAAAGTTAGTGTAAAATTTATTATCGGTGTTTTACCGTTTAAAACAATAAAAAATCCGTATAATTATGTGGCTTTTTTTTATTTTTATTAAATATTACACACTATAATACATGTCAAATTCTACAGGATGAGGAGAAGCACGCAGTGCAGTCACTTCTGTCATTTTTAATTCAATGAATGAATCAATAACATTATCAGTAAACACACCACCTTTTTTTAAAAACTCACGATCTTTATTTAACGCCTCAAGTGCTTGATCTAACGAGCCACAAACTTTAGGAATAGCGGTTTTTTCTTTTTCTGTTAATTCGTATAAGTCTTTATCACCTGGTTTTCCTGGCTCAGTCTTATTCTTAATACCATCAAGGCCTGCCATTAGCATCGCTGAAAATGCAAGATATGGATTAGCTGTTGGATCTGGAAAACGTACTTCAATACGACGACCTTTTGGGTTAGATACAAAAGGAATACGAATAGCGGCAGAGCGATTTTTAGCTGAATATGCCAACATTTCTGGTGCTTCAAAGCCTGGAACTAAACGCTTGTACGAATTGGTAGAAGCATTAGTAAAAGCATTAAGTGCTTGAGCGTGTTTGATAATACCAGCAATATAATACAATGCCATTTCACTTAAATTACCATATTTATCGCCATCAAATAAGTTTTTACCATTTTTAGAGATTGATTGATGAACATGCATACCATTGCCATTATCAACAGCAATTGGCTTAGGCATAAACGTTGTTGTTTTACCATAAGCATGCGCGACATTATGTACGCAATATTTTAAGATTTGAGTCTCATCAGCTTTTTTCACTAACGTGTTAAATAATGCACCAATTTCACATTGGCCAGCAGTACCAACTTCATGGTGATGAACCTCTGTAGTCACCCCCATTTCTTCGATTGCTAAACACATTTGCGAACGTAAATCATGCAATGAATCTACTGGTGGGACTGGAAAATAACCACTCTTAATTCTAGGGCGATGTCCTTTATTGCCACCCTCTAAATCAGAGCCTGACTCCCAGTCAGCTTCTTCAGAACGAATTTCATAAAATGCCTTTCCCAAACCAAAGCCTGTATCCCATTTAACACTATCAAAGATAAAAAACTCTGGCTCGTTACCAAAATATGCAGCATCACCAATGCCAGTTTCATTTAAATAAGCTTCAGCTTTTTTTGCAATAAAACGAGGATCTTTTTCATAACCTTTCATGTCATTTGATTCAATAATATCACAAGTAATATTAAGGGTAGACTCTGCAGTAAATGGATCCATTACTGCTGTTAATGTATCTGGCATCATAATCATGTCAGATTCATTAACAGGCTTCCAACCAGCAATTGATGAGCCATCAAACATCTGACCCTCTTCTAATTTTTCAGCATTAACGGCGTGTGCTGGAACGCTCACGTGATGTTCTTTACCAATGGTATCAGTAAAACGAAAATCAATGAATTTCACTTCTTTATCTTCAATCATTTTCATTATATTTTTAGCAGACATACTTTCTCCTTTTTGACTATTTATATTTTCTGACAGTCTTTGTCAAAATAGCCTGCGCCGTTGCAAGCATTGTTCTTGTTGATTTTTTTTTAAAAAAACAGGACGTAATTCTACCCTATTTTCTCTACAAGTAGAATAATCTCATTAGTTTTTTCATTAATTGAAATCACTCTATGCCCGTGCACTTTACACCAAGCAGGTATGTCATACAATACACCAGGATCAGTGGCGAGTATCTCAATTATGTCACTATTTTTAATTTTTTCAATCATCTCGCTCAAGCGAATCACTGGCATAGGACACAACAAACGCTTGGCATCAAGATTATGTTTCACTCTATTCAGCTCTTAAGGGATGTTAATCCAATCTTGAGGTTGAATAAAATGTGTATACAACCTTGCTTCTTCGCTACCTGGATCTGGTTCGTATCTATACTCCCAGCGCACCAATGGTGGTAATGACATAAGAATTGATTCACTACGACCACCTGTTTGCAAACCAAATAAAGTACCACGATCATAAATTAAATTAAATTCAACATAACGTCCTCGACGGTAAAGCTGAAACTGTCTTTCATGGTCTGTATAAGGTGTGTCCTTTCTACGTTCAACAATAGGTCGATACGCATTAATATAACCATCACCCACACTTTTCATAAAAGAAAAGCACTCATCAAAACTACCTTCATTAAGATCATCAAAAAACAAACCTCCAATACCACGTTGTTCACTTCTATGCTTTAAATAAAAATAATCATCACACCATTTTTTGTACTTTGAATAGACATCTTTACCAAATGGATCACACGCTTGTTTGGCTGATTGATGCCAAAAAATAGCATCTTCGTCAAAACCATAATACGGCGTTAAATCAAAACCACCACCAAACCACCAAATAGGAGTTTCGCCTTCCTTTTCAGCGAAAAAAAATCGAACATTAGCATGTGAAGTTGGCACGTAAGGATTCTGCGGATGAACCACTAATGACACACCTAAAGCGGTAAAACTACGCCCTGATAACTCTGGTCTTAATACAGTAGCTGAGGCTGGCATATCATTGCCATGAATGATTGAAAAATTAACACCTGCTTGCTCAAACACAGCGCCATTACTTAGGACTTTGGTTAATCCATTACCTGTATTATTTGGTTTTTCCCAAACATCTTTAATAAACTCAGCATTATCGTCTACTTGTTCAAGCTGTTCACAAATATTGAATTGTAACATTAATAAATATTTTTTAATTTCTTCAATCACCTAATTTTTTCTCTAGTTTGCAGATCAATAATTTTTGATGCTTGAGTATTATAAGTTTTTGGCGGGATAATAAAATCTAATTTATTATTAAAGAATTCTTTTAAATCCAACATAGTTATTGCGCTACGCTTGTTCGTAATATTGGCACTACTTGAAACTAAGGCACTATTAGTGGCTACACACAAATCAGTAATGAGTTGATTATTGGTCAATCTAAGTGCAATTGTATCAAAACTACCTGTTAATAATTCAGAGGTATACTCATTCGCCTTGAGTAAATAAGTGGTTGGCTGAACATTAATTACTACATCAACCAATAAAGCGATATCTTCAACATAATCAATAAAATAATGCATATCACTGGCTAGTAGTATCAAGCCTTTAGCACTTGAACGCCGTTTAAGTTGCAATATTCTAGCCATAGAGGACTCAAATTTTGGTAAACAAGTCATTCCCTGAATAGTGTCAGTAGGATTACTAATCACACCACCTGTTTTTAAAAAAGATGCCGCAAGTCTGGTTTGAAAATTCATGATTTTTTAACCTTTGGGTAACACTGACCATACACTTTGGTAGATTTAATACTAGAATATTCTAAAAATTCTTGAGTAGAACGTAAATCATGACTAGATTGTAAAAAGTGAATTATCATTGCATGGCGTAACATATGTAGATACATATTAACTTTAATACCGACTTCTAGTGCACGTTTTTTGACCATATTTTGCACAGTTCTTACTATCATATAAGACTGTTGCATGTTAATGACGCTCAACTTTCAAATATTAAACAAGATTAGTAATTTGTTTATACAAAATAACCCTTGTTTTTTTGTAATTCACCCATATTGATATATTTCACGCACAAAACAGGAATAAAAAATGGCAGAAAAACAAATACATACGTTTCAAACGGAAGTTTCGCAACTATTAGATTTGATGATTCATTCTTTATACTCAAATAAAGAAATTTTCTTGCGTGAGTTGGTTTCTAACTCCTCTGATGCGGTTGATAAATTAAAATTTAAATCCTTATCAGATGATACTTTGATCGAAGGTAAAGAAGAGTTACAAATTCACATTAATACAAATAAGGATGCCAGCACAATTACCATTACTGACAATGGCATAGGCATGACTGAAGCAGAAGTTAATAAAAACATCGGCACCATTGCCAATTCTGGCACTAAAAAATTCTTAAAAAGCTTAGATGAAAAACAAACAAAAGACTCTAACTTAATTGGCCAATTTGGCGTAGGATTCTATTCTAGTTTTATTGTTGCTGACAAAGTTGAGTTAATTACTAGAAAAGCTGGTAGTAAAAGTAAAAAAGGTACAAAATGGACCTCTACTGGTAAGGGAAAATATTCAATAGAAAGAGTTAATTGTTTAAATTTCGGTACTTCAGTGACACTACACATCAAAAAAGATGAAAAAGAATTTTTAGATGATTATCGCTTACGTGGTATTATCTCAAAATACTCAGACCACATCACCGTGCCAATTATGATGATTAAAGCCAGTGAAGATGGCAAAGACATAGAGTATGAGCGTATTAATAAGGCCAATGCTTTTTGGAGTCAAGATAAACGCGATCTTAAACAGGAAAATTATGATGAGTTTTATAAATCACTCACTTATGATTTTGAAGCACCGCTAACACAGTTACACAATAGAGTTGAAGGCAATATAGACTATACTTCATTGTTATTCATCCCATCAAAAGCCCCTCATGATATGTGGGAACCTAAGCGCAAAGGTGGCATTAAGCTTTATGCCAAACGTGTGTTTATTATGGAGGATAATGAAGCCCTAATGCCTTTGTATTTGCGCTTTGTTAAAGGCGTGATTGATACGGCTGATTTACCGTTAAATGTTTCTCGTGAAATTTTACAAGGCAACAAAGTAGTTGACACTATCCGCAAAGCCTCAGTCAGTAGAGTTTTAAAAGAATTAGAAAAAATGGCTAAAAATAAACCTGAAGATTATGAAAAATTTTGGCAAGAATTTGGCATGGTTATGAAAGAAGGTGTGGTTGAAGACTTTGCCAATAAAGACAAAATTGCAAAACTTTTACGCTTTACCACTAATAAAAGTGAAAGTGCTGCACAAACAGCAACGCTTGAGTGCTATGTAAAAAGTATGCAAAAAGACCAAAAAGCAATTTATTACATCACTGCTGAAACTTATGAAGCTGCCAAAGGTTCGCCACATTTAGAAATTTTTAACCAAAAAGATATTGAAGTGCTACTACTGTCTGACCGTGTTGATGAGTGGATGGTGAATAATTTTGGAAAATTTGAAGATGTTCCGCTGAAATCAATAACCAAAGGTGACTTAGAGGGTCTTGATTCTAAAGAGGAAAAGAAAGCCAAAGAGGAAGTTTCTAAAAACTTTGAAAAAGTTATTGAAAAAATGCAGAAAATTCTTGATACTCAGGTTAAAGAAATTAAAGTATCTTCTCGTCTTAGTGACTCCCCCTCCTGTTTAGTGGTTGATGAAAATGAAATGGGTGGTAACATGGAAAGAATCATGAAATCCTTAGGTCAAGACGTACCAGACACTAAGCCAATTCTTGAAATCAATCCAAACCATCCACTGGTTAAAAAACTTAAAACCAAAATTGATGAAGACTTAGTAAAAGTTTTATTTGATCAAGCCGTTTTATCAGAAGGTGTACAACTTAAAGATCCAGCTGAATTCGTAAAGCGTATAAATAAACTGATTAATTAATCAGTTTTAGATTAACTATAAAAGCCTGGAAAATAGAGTTTTTATAGTTTTTTAAAAGGCTTAATGTTTCTAAAAATACCTCTAAAAATTGCCACTTCTTCTTTTTCAGGCATCGCTCTAGTAAAAAAACGACGCAAACGACGCATTAACAAAGCTTTTGGACGCTTATCTTCAAAATATTCAATATATTCTAACACTTGAGCAAGGTGTGCGTAAAAATTTTCTAATTCGTCAAAGTTGGCCAATTTATTAGTACTTTTTTTAAATTCAATTGTGGTGTTGTAAACGTAATTTTGATAGGCAAATACCTGAATGGCTGATGCAACATTTAAAGAAAAATAATGAGAATTGCCAGGAATAGTCATGAGTATTTGACACAAGTCTAATTCCTCATTAGTCAATCCTGTTCTTTCTGTACCAAATATCACCGCAACTTTTTGGCTTTCAGCCATAATGGTTTTTTGAATTTCACTGCAAGCACCCACAACATCCATTTGCCGCCATTTAATATTACGTTGACGCGCACTAGCACCAATCACTAAATATACACCTTGCAAAGCTTCTTTTAGAGACTCACAAACTACGGCATTTGAAAGCACGTCATCTGCACCACTAGCCCTAGCTGTGGCTATGGCTGATGGATAGCCTTTTGGATTAACCAAATACAAATACGATAGACTCATATTTTTCATCGCACGGGCTGCTGCACCGATATTTCCAGGCTCAGTAGTATTAACCATAACCACACGTACGTTATCAAAGGTATAATCCATTTCTTTTTTCATTTTATTTTCTGTTATGCATCCTACGCTTAATATTACCGTTAAAGCCGCTCGAAAAGCTGGCGACATTATCTTAAGATATCACAATCAAATTGACCTTTTAACGATTGAAAATAAAGCAATTCATGACTTTGTTTCCGAAGTGGACAAAGCCGCTGAAGGTGCTATTATAGACGAGTTAAAATACGCCTTTCCCAATCATTCAATATTAGGTGAAGAAAATGGTGAAATTTTAAGTAACAATCGTTTTCAATGGATTATTGACCCATTAGATGGCACAACTAATTATTTGCATGGTTTTCCACAATATGCAGTATCCATTGCCTTGTATGAAAATAATGAACCGACACACGCCGTAGTATATGACCCTTTTAAAGAAGAGTTGTTTACCGCCTCTAAAGGCGAAGGTGCTTATTTAAATGAACAAAGAATTCGTACCACTCATACCAATGGTTTTGAAAATACATTAATCGGCACAGGTTTTCCATTCAAAACGCCACAGTATTTAGATGCTTATTTAAATATGTTTAAAGCTATTCACCCAAAAGTTGCTGGCATTCGCCGTGCTGGCTCTGCTGCACTTGATTTAGCTTATTTGGCCGCGGGTCGTCTAGATGGCTTTTGGGAAATTGAGCTTAATATTTGGGATATTGCTGCTGGTGTGCTTTTAGTCAAAGAAGCTGGCGGTTTTGTAGGTGACTTTTCAGGACGAGATAAATACCTAAAAACAGGCAACGTGGTGGCTGGAAATGACCAAGTTTTTAAGGCCATTTTAAAAACCATTCATCCACATTTAACGGCTGATTTGCAACGTTAAAAAATAAAGTTTTAAATTTCATTAAACGCTAGATAAAATAAGTTGTTTTCCATTTAGTTTTTTAGCTTTTTTGCTCATTAGATATACAATCGCTGGGCTTTTTATCTCAGGTAATGGATTATTATCTGCATTTTCAGCAGGATAAGCAATTTGTCGCATTTTGGTACGCATCCGCCCTGGATTAAGTGAATTTACCTGGATATTGGTTTTTTCTAATTCTTCAGATAAGGTTTTACTCATGCCTTCAATGGCAAATTTACTCACACTATATGCACCCCAGTATGCTTTGGCAAAACGTCCTACTGATGAAGACAAAAACAAAATACGAGCATCACTTGATTTATTAAGTGCAGGAATTAACGCTTGGGTGAGCATAAAAGGTGCATTAACATTAATTTGCATAGTTGAATACCATAATTTAATATCATATTGTTCAATTGGCATCATTGTGCCAATAATACTAGCATTATGAATAAGCCCATCAAGTTGCTCAAAACTATCCAAAATATCCTTTTGTAACTGCTTATAATGTTCAGGGGTCGCGCCTTCTAAATCAAGCGGATAAAGAATAGGCTCTTGATAGCCCAAATCTAACACTTCATCATAAGTGCTTTCTAGCGAGCCTAAATCACGTCCTAGCATAATAACGCTTGCACCTGCTTTGGCAAGATTCAGTGTTATTGCTCTGCCAAAGCCACGGTTTGCACCTGTCACTAAAATAACTTTGTCCCTTAATTCACCTTTAGTAATTGAATAATTAGTTGAAATTTCCATTAATTTAGTTTCTTTTTACTTTGAACGCCTAATTCTTTTAATTTTTTAGCACGACCAATAAGATTACCCTTACCATCAGAGAGTTTAGCCCTGGCTTTTTTGTAACTTTTAGAGGCCTTATCAAGGTGCTTCTCAATATCATCCATTGATTGGATAAAGCCAAATAATTTGTCATACATCGCACCTGCTTGACGTGCAATTTCTTCAGAATTTTGATTTTGACGCTCAGTTTGCCAAATATGATGCACAGTTTTAAGACTCATCATCAACGTTGAAGGTGATACTAAAACAATGTTCTTTTTCAATGCCATGGTGAATAAGCCTGGCTTTTTCTCAAGCGCTATCAAAAGTGCAGATTCAATTGGGATAAACACAAAAATAAAATCAAGCGTTAGTACGTCTTGTAAATTCTCATACTCTTTAATACTAATACCATTAATATGCGCTTCAATAGAGGCTACATGTGCTTTAAGCAATTGTTTGTTCGACTGATTAGTAATATAATCGTTATAAGCCTTTAACGAAACTTTTGAATCAACAATAATGTCTTTTTCTTCAGGAAGATGTAAAACCACATCAGGCTTAAGTATCTCACCTGATTCATTCTTAAACTGTTTTTGTACGTCAAATTCATACCCTTCTCGTAAGCCAGAACTAGATAAAATAGAACTTAAAATCATCTCACCCCAATCGCCTTGTTGCTTGTTGTCATAAGTCAAAGCATTGGTTAAATTTTGTGTGGTCTCTTGTATTTCAATACTGGTTTTTTTCAAATTTTCTATCTGCACAGATAGAGTTGCTCTTTCTTTAATTTGCTCGCTAGTAATTGTTTCAATTTTATCTCTAAATTCTTTAAGTTGCACTTGTAAAGGGGTTAACAATTCAGAATTTTTAATACTCAAATCATAGCGATTTTTTACCAAAATATCACCCGCTATGGCTTTAAAATCTTTGCTTATCTGCACTTTGGCAATATTAATTAAATCAATTTGATTTTCATAAGACTTGATTTTTTCATCCAGACACACTTCAAGACGAATTTTATCAGATTTTAGTGTCTGCAATCGGGCGTTCAAATAGAAATAAACAACCACTACACCAATAGTCAATCCCAATAATAAACTTAGTATATCCACTATATTAACGCCAATAATTCTTCTGCTTGGTTAATTAAATAATCATAATGCCAATCTCTTTTCACCTCTGAATAACCATAAGTAACAGCTACAGTTTTAATATTGGCATTTTGTCCTGCCAACATGTCATTTTTATCATCACCCACAAATAAACATTGATTTGGATTAATCGCCAATTGTGCGCAAGCATACAATAACGGCGCTGGATGTGGCTTGTTAAATGCTAATATATCACCACAAACCACCACATCAGGATTTATATCAAGTTTTTCTAACAATAGATGAGTCAAATTTTCAGGCTTATTGGTAACCACCCCCCAAAACATCTGCCTAGTTTTAATGGTTTTAATAAATGCATCAATACCTGAAAATGTTTTAGAAAATTGACTAATATTATTCTTATAAATATTTAATATTTTTTGATGCCTATCAATAAAATCAGGATGAAACTCATCACAATCAAAGCCAAATTTAATTAATTCTTTGCATCCTAACGTGATTAGAGGCTTGATTTTTTCATAAGGTTTTTTACTTAGACCATTATATTTAAGTAACATATTTAATGCATAAGCCAAATCAGGCGCGGTGTCAATTAGCGTGCCATCTAAGTCAAATAAAATGGTGTTAATACTCATATTACAATCTCTATCAGTTAAAATTCTAGAATTATAAATTATAACGTTTACGCTCGCAATTCCTCATGCTGTTTTTTAGATCATTATTGTATTTTTTAGGCTCATTTATTACCTTGATAATTTTAGCAACCACTACATTAATTTTGTTCTTCTTGCCATTTAAGTTTCGCTACGCTATTTTATCTAAGTGGTCAATGTTTTGCTTATGGTGGTTGGCATTCACACTTGATGTCAAGCTTCAAGTAATTGGCAAAGAAAATATTCCATCTAAACCTTGTGTGATTATTTCTAACCATCAATCTACCTGGGAAACACTTGGATTTCAGCAAATATTTCCACCGCAAACTTGGGTACTTAAACAAATATTATTATGGATACCATTTTTTGGCTGGGGATTGGCGTTACTCAAACCTATCGTCATTAATCGTGACAAAAAATTAAAAGCGTTAAAAACAATTATAAAGGAAGGAAAGGCTCGACTAAAAAAAGGTATTTTTGTGGTAATTTTTCCAGAAGGCACTCGCCAACCCTATAAAAAATTAGGGCGGTATCAAAATGGCGCTATAGCTATTGCTAAAAAAACCTCTTGTAATGTCATACCTGTTTATCACAATGCTGGCGCAATATGGCCCAAAGGTAGTTTCATAAAAACCCCCGGTACTATCACTGTGATTATTGGAAAACCAATTAATATAAAAGAAAAATCCGTCAAAGAATTAACTCAAAATATTAGAAATTGGACTCAAAAACAAAGTGAAAAATTTTAATTCAACACTTCCTTCTCTCGATTCTCTCCTGCCCTCATTGTAAAAAGTACATTATTGGACTAAGCACTCTACTAACACTTTTTAGTATATTAAACTTAGGCACAGAGAAATTTAATCAAAAAATAATTACTTTATTACAACAAGAAAAGATCTTTAAAATTTTAAAAACAGAGTGGGACAATAATAAATATAAATTTTCTGATTGAAAAGCAAGGTTAATTAGGCACTAACTATCGAACGAAAACCTAAAAAGAAATAAGCAATTCAATTCTTATGATAGCTATGGGCTTTATAACTACAGAAATTATTATTACTTCAATTATCGAAATATATTGAACCTGACCTATAAAAACTCTCTTTTATGAATAATAAGAAGACTACTTAGGCAAACATTGAACAATTTTTAATCTTGGCAAGCTATCAGAAAAAATTTGGTTTATTAACAATATCTGTAAGGAATATAAAGCATAAAAATAAAAAAATTAATTGAACACACTAATATGAGAAAAAACAATTTCAGTTAGATTATATTGATGCTGTAAGTGCTTATCAAATCAACATAATCAATTACAACAATTTGATAAATAAGCTAATTAATACATCTTCAAAAGAAAAAGTACGGCCAAGTCAACAATCTGCTTGAATAATTTTTTTTCTATAAAGAATAAAATTATTAGCTATTTTTTGGTAGAATGATCAGGTTGTTTTTTTTGGTAAAGGTTGATGCAAGGAATACCAGACACTATAAAGTTATTTAATTTTTCTAAAAAAGGATTAAATTTTTCACATATATATCAAGTGAAAGATTTTCCTAGAATGAAAAAATTACTTAGCAATATTGATGATGAAATGAAAGTAGAATTAAGTTTTTATATTGAAAACAATTCAATTCCTTGTATTGAAGGTGTTGTTAAACTAAATGCTATGGTTAATTGCCAGCGCTGTTTAAATAAGGTAAATCTTCGTTTAAGCCCTAGTTTTAAACTTGGATTTTTGAAAAATGAACAACAGGGAGAGACACTAGATTCAAGCTTTGAGACAATTCTTAATGCTGATGAGGCATTTTCAACCATTGAATTTATAACGGATGAGGTGCTAATATCCATTCCAATGAGTCCGATGCATCCACACAAATGTCAATCGTACCAAGATAAAGAACGTATAAAGCAAGAGAAACATAATCCTTTTGCGATATTAAAACAATTAAAAAACTCACACAAATAATCTAAGGAATAAGAAAATGGCTGTACAAAAAAGTAGAAAAACCCCCTCAAAAAGAGGTATGCGTCGCTCACATAATGCACTAACAAATCCTACATTGTCAGAAGATCAAGAAACGGGTGAAATTCACTTGCGTCATCACATTACAGTTGACGGTTATTACCGTGGTAAAAAAGTAATCAAAAAAACGCAAGATATTCAAGAAATAAACGCTTAAATCCCATGACAATAAAGGTATCAATTGATGCCTCAGGGGGAGATTATGGCATATCTGTTACTATTAAAGCAGGTATTAAAGCATTAGATGTATTTCAGGATTTATATTTGTATTTCGTGGGTGATGAGTCTAGCATCAAAGCTGAATTAAATAAACATTTATCAAATACATTTAGCTCAAGATATACAATTATTCACGCAAGTGAGGTTGTGCTAATGAACGAATCTCCAGCAATTGCATTACGCAAAAAGAAAGATTCTTCTATGCGTGTTGCAATTAATCTAGTCAAAACACTTAAAGTAAATGCCTGCGTTAGTGCGGGTAATACTGGCGCACTCATGGCCATTTCTCGTTTTGTATTAAGAACCATTAAAGGTATTGACCGCCCTGCTATTATGGGTCGTATGCCAACCATGATTGGACATACACACATGCTTGATTTGGGTGCTAATGTTGATTCAAAGCCTGAAGCCTTGATTGAATTTGCAACAATGGGCTCAATTGCTGTCAAACACATAGAAAATATTGTATCACCTACTATTGGCCTTCTCAATATTGGTGAAGAGGACATGAAAGGTAGTGAAAAAATCAAAAAAACTGCTGAGTTACTAAAAGCTTCTAACCTGAATTATGTAGGATTTGTCGAAGGTGATGATATTTACAAAGGCACAGTAAATTTAATTGTTTGTGATGGTTTTGAAGGTAATATTGCACTAAAAGCCAGTGAAGGTGTGGTTTTAATGATGGGATACTATCTAAAACAAGCATTTACTCGAAACCTATTAACCAAACTAGTTGCCTTAATCGCAACCCCCGTACTTAGAGATTTTAAATCTAGCTTAAACCCTGGTAAATATAATGGTGCCTCCTTATTAGGGCTTCAAGGTATTGTTGTTAAAAGTCATGGTAGTGCAAATGTTGATTCATTTTTAGCAGCGATTACTGAAGCCTACGTTGAGGCTCATGCTAAAATCAGCGACAAAATATCACTTCAAATTTCAAAAGAATTAGAACACAATGAATAAATTTGCAAGAATCATTGGTACGGGTAGTTACCTACCATCCACTATTGTCACCAACGATGATTTATCAAAAACTATTGATACAACAAATGAGTGGATTATCACACGTACAGGCATTAAACAAAGGCATAAAGTTACTAATGAAACAACTTGTAATTTAGCCGAAAAAGCGGCCAATCATGCACTTCAAATGGCTGGTATTGATGCTAAAGACTTAGATTTGATTATTCTAGCAACCACCACACCTGATAAAATTTTTCCTGCAACAGCAACTATGCTACAAACTGCAATTGGTGCTTCATGTCCTGCGTTTGATTTACAATCCGTTTGTGCAGGCTTTATCTTTGCACTAACCACAGCTGAGCAATATATCAAAACTGGCGCTGCTAATAAAGTATTAGTGGTTGGTAGTGAAACCTTATCAAGAATTGTTAATTGGAATGACCGCTCCACTGCAGTTTTATTTGGTGATGGTGCTGGTGCGGTGGTGTTAAGCGGTAGTAATGATACTGGTATCTTGCACTCAAAACTATTCAGTGATGGTAGTTACTTATCTTCACTCCAAGTTAGTAATAATTATATTAATGAAATTGGCTTTATTGAAATGTCTGGCAATGAAGTTTTTAAAATTGCCGTAAACCGTTTATCTTCTTTGGCAGAAGATACACTTAAAGAGGCCAATTTAAACTCAGACAAGTTAGATTGGATGGTGCCACATCAGGCTAATATTCGTATTATATCAGCCGTTATCAAACGTATAAAAATCCCAATAAACAAGGTCATTGTTACCCTTGAAAATCATGGCAACACTTCTGCCGCTTCTATTCCATTGGCACTTGATACAGCAGTTAGGGATGGTCGCATTAAAAAAGGTGACAGTCTATTATTTGAAGGGATTGGTGCTGGCTTTAGTTGGGGTAGTATCTTAGTTCAATTTTAAAACAATCTTGTTTGTAAATTAGCCGTTAATTGTTGTAATTCTGTCGCATCTACACTTAACAAACCCAAATCGTCACTGGCTTTTTTGTATAAATTCTTATAGGTAAGTTTTGATTTATCCAAACCCAATAAAGATGGATAGGTGGGTTTGTCTTTACACTCATCAGAATATTGATTTTTACCTAATAACGCATCAGGCGTTTCAATATCAAGCACATCATCTTGAATTTGATACGCCAAACCAATATCCTTAGAGAAAGTATTTAGAATAACGCTGTCCTTATTATTGCACATTTTAGAAACGATTGCCCCCAAATTAACTGCACAGCTTAGTAGTGCCCCTGTTTTTTTTCGGTGCATGGTTTCTAGCGTTGCAATATTCACCTGTTTTGCAATAATAGATAAATCAATTGCTTGACCTTCTACCATTTCAAATGAGGCGTGAGTCAAAGACTTTAACAACTCAATTTTGATATCAGCACTAATTAAATCATCATTAACCAATACTTCAAATGCTAATGCTTGCAACCCATCACCTGCTAAAATTGCTTGAGCTTCACCAAAGCGTTTGTGACAAACTGGCTGATTGTGACGTATATCATCATCATCCATGGCTGGTAAATCGTCATGAATTAAAGAATAAGTATGAATAAATTCAACAGCACAACTGCTGGAATCGACCAAATTTAAATTTGTGTTAAAAATATTAGCAACACAATAAGCAAGAATAGGTCTAAAGCGTTTACCATTAGCTAGTGTGCTATAGCGTATTGCTTTAGCCAAAGAACCTTGTGCTGATAAGTGTTGGTCTAATTTAGCATTAACCCTTGTGATGTAAATATTAAAATCCATTTCTTAAAAACCCTAGTTCGATATTTAACGCTTAGAGTAGTACAAAATCTTACAAATCCTTTAATGGATTTTCGTTTGTATAATTATCTTGCTCAGTTAGCATAAAAATTTTTTGTTCTGCTTCATTTAATGCACTTTGGCATAGCTTGGTTAACGCCACACCTTTAGAAAAGTAATCAAGCGAATTCTCAAGGCTTAAATCACCAGATTCCATGGTTTTTACAATTTTTTCTAAATCGATTAAACCCTGATTAAAATCAAATTTTTTTGCCATTTTACCTTTTCCTCAACTACTTGTTTTTTTAGTATTTTATCTATTATTTTTATTGATAGTATTTTTTCAAGTATAGAAAATAATTTAATTTAAAAAGTAACCCAAATTTGTAAGCAAAGTATAAACGGCTAATTTATCAGTATTTAGACGCTTAATCATTTACTGGTAGCTGTGATAATCACTAGCGTCTATGTCAATATTTTTTCTAAACTTAGGCTCAATCAACCTTCTGGATGTTGGTATTTGATATTTGATAATCCCAGTTTTTAATGTATCGATTAAACTTTTAATGGAAAATTTAGAGGCGTTATACGAAACCCCATAAAAGGCATTGCCACAAAATATAAAACTAAACTTAAATAAATAATTCTGTCTTGATTGTTAGCTTTTATTTTTGCTAACATCAAGTTAGTTAATTCATGCAAGACAAATACATTGGTTAAGTACCATTATATTAATCAAATTTTTCATAAACATGATTCATAACACGTTGAATGGATACATAAGAAGACAAAAGTTTTTTAACTTTTTAATATCCCCATTACTTTTGACAGTGGTAAATATTCGATAGCCTTTTTGCTTTAATCCTTTAGCTAAACATAAGCCAATACCACTTAAATAGCCTGTAATTAAAACTGATTTCACTGTTGGGCTTTGGTCCAAAATTTAGCCGCTTCAACTAATTCTGGGTTAATGCTCATAGAGCGTAATAATAAAAAATCGTATGCCATTCTAAAACGTGGATTGCTTAGTAATACTTTGACTTTTTTTGGTTGCATTTTTTCCAATCTTGATTGCATTAGCCAAATATCCTTAATTATAGCACTTAACCACCTGGGTAACGAAACTTGTTTAATTTGATTAATAATCACCTCCTCAGAAGCCTGTTTCATTGCTAAAGACGAGCAACTTTGTTTCTTTTTAAGCGCAATAAAACGCTCATTATAGGCCCGCCATAAAAATACAGCAAATAAAAATACAGGCGTGACAGATTGATTTTTTTTAATTCTATCCGATGTGTTTAACAAGGCCTTTTTGATAAATTCATTCTTATGAGTTTGTTTAAATAAATATTTTAATAAACCATATTTTTCTAAGCGCTCATACACTTCAAACCCATACTCATTATGAAACAATTTAATACACTCTTCATACAAACGCACTGTAGAAATATTACCAAGAAGTGATGCTTGTTCAAAAATAGCCGACTTAATTTCATAACTCAATTGGAACTCTAATTTAGTTTGAAACCTAATAGCTCTAATCATGCGCACTGGATCTTGCTCAAACCTTATACCTGGATTGCCAATAATATGCATTTCTTTCGCTTTTATATCCTCAAGTCCGCCCACATAATCAATAATTTCTTGTGTTTTAATATCATAATAAAGCGCGTTAATATTAAAGTCCCTACGCACAACATCGTCTTCAATATTACCATAGCAATTATCACGAATAACAACACCGTTTTTAGCGGTTTGCACCTTACCCGACCTAAAAGTAGCCACTTCAATAAATTTACGTGCTGAAAACACAACGTGTACTAAACGAAATCGCCTACCAATTAAACGTGAGCGTTTAAATAATTTATGCACTTGTTCTGGCTTAGCATTAGTTGCAATATCAAAATCTTTTGGCTTTAAATTTAAGAGTAAATCTCTAACACAGCCACCTACTAGATAGGCTTTAAATCCTGCTTTATTAATAACATTAATAACCCTTAAAGCGTCTTTGTCTAGAAGTTTTTTATCAAACTTAATACTTTGATGAATAGCTTTCATAAAAAATACTAGCTCAAGTGCTATAAATCAACTTTGGCTTTAGGTGTCCAGTTTTTTTGTTTATGTTCAGTAATTATGGTTGTATAAACACCTCCACGAATATTAAAAATTGCTTTTAAGCGTATGAATCTTGGATTGCTTACTTGAACCAAATCATCAAGAATTTGGTTAGTGACTGCTTCATGAAATGCACCCTCATTTCGATACAACCAAATATACATTTTCAGTGATTTTAATTCTATACATGCTTTATCAGCAATATATGCAAAATGCAATGTGGCAAAATCAGGTTGTCCTGTTTTTGGGCATAAGCACGTAAACTCTGGCATATTAATTTGAATGATAAAATCTCGTTCAATTTTAGGATTATCAAAAACCTCTAAGACTTTATTAGGTTGATATGACATTAAACTTTTTCCTTCAAAGAAAAAAGGCGATTTTACACTTCAAAAAATTCTTAATTCCATTTATAAAAAATAAAAATCAGCAACAACATCACTAAATGCACCCACCATAGCCCAACAATTGGCGAAGATTCTCCTCGCTCTAAGGTTGATTTAGCAATTAATAAAACGTTATTATATACAATAAACATAACAACACCAACCAGTACGCCTAAATTTTTACCACTCCGTGGGGAAGTTTTTCCAAGTAATACACCAAGTACTGATAATATTAAAATACTCAAAGGCTGAGATATTCTCCATTGAAACTCTGCTATTTCTGTAAGTTTGTTAGAAAATAACAATTCAAACGTCGACTTTGATTCTACTTTCGTAACTGTACTAATAGATTTTTGCATCTTACCATCAATAATTTGCAAATCATATAGTTTAAAATTTAAGATTTTTTTATTTTTATTCGAAGGAAAGCCATGATAACGTGTACCATTTTTAAGACGTAAATACACACTGTTGGTGTTAAAGTTGGTGTATTTTTGAGCTTGCTTTGCTAAAGTTATAACTGGCTCATTATTGACCAATGTATAAATAAAAATCTCTTCCATATTTTGTTCTTTAGCATTATCAGCATCACTGACCTTTGATGCGTAAAAAACAATATCATTATTTTTAAACTCTTGAAACTCGTTTTTTTTAATAAAAGAAAATTCAGGTGTATTTTCACTACGTTCCATAATCAAGCCTCTTTGTTGCTTAGACCAAGGCACTACAACTGTTGTTAAAATAAAAATAAAAATAACAATAACAATAACAAGCGGCTGAATGAACACCATAAAATGCTTGTCACCTAGGCCTAATGAGTTCATCACAATGGCTTCTGAAGCCTTGTAAAGCTTACTAACACTCAAAATAATAGCCAATAACAAAGATAAAGACAAAATTAGAACAACATCTCTAATCATATTCAAACCAACCAATGGCAACAAGTCTGCAATAGGTATACCTTCCTTTGAAGTTTCTTTAATTATCAGCACTAATTGGTTACCAAAAACAACCAAACTAATCACAATAAATACCACACTCAAAAGCACCGATACATTACGCATTAAGTACCTAGCTAGAATGCTATTTTGTAATTTAAAAGTTCTAATTACTATAGGAGGGAGTTTCATATTTTAAGAGATCACTACACCAACCCAGTACAACTTAGAAAATACACTCTTTAGCGCCTCATGAGAGATAAGAAATAGTGCACTTTTAAAGAAAAATGCTGTTTATGGAGTTCATAAATTATATTAGGTTGGTGTGGTAGTCTCCTTGAGTATACTTAAAGTGATTGATAAGTGCTCAGCATAATTAGACAATGATTTTTAAAATCAATTTATTACTTTTTTTGCGACATTGAAGCGAAAAATTCATCATTTGTTTTGGTCAATTTTAAGCGATCAATTAAAAATTCAGCTGCCTCAACAGTGTCCATAGGATGCAGGATTTTTCGCAAAATCCATATTTTTTGTAATTCTTTTTCATTAGTAATTAATTCTTCACGACGTGTACCAGAAGCATTAATATTAATTGCTGGAAAAATTCTCTTCTCACTCAAACGTTTTTCTAAATGAAGCTCCATATTACCCGTACCTTTAAATTCTTGATAAATAACTTCATCCATTTTTGAACCGGTATCAATCAATGCAGTAGCAATAATGGTAATGCTTCCACCATTTTCAATGTTTCTAGCTGCGCCAAAAAAACGTTTAGGACGTTGTAGCGCATTAGCATCAACACCGCCTGTTAATACCTTCCCTGATGAAGGGGCAATCGTATTATAGGCACGTGCTAAGCGTGTGATTGAATCTAACAAAATAATCACGTCTTTACCTTGCTCTGCACGCCGTTTAGCTTTTTGAATCACCATTTCAGCGACTTGCACATGGCGTTTTGCTGACTCATCAAATGTTGAAGCAATCACTTCACCACGTACGGTGCGTGCCATTTCTGTTACTTCTTCAGGACGTTCATCAATTAAAAGCACAATCAATTCACATTCTGTATGATTAACTGAAATAGATGTAGCTATATTCTGCATAATCATGGTTTTACCTGCCTTAGGTGGTGCAACCAATAAGCCCCTTTGCCCTTTACCAAATGGTGCAACAAGATCAATCACTCTAGCAGTAATATCTTCGGTACCACCATTGCCAATTTCTAAATTGAGTCTTTCATTAGGATGAATAGGTGTAGGTGAGGCAAACAGCACCCTGTTTTTGACATTATTTGGATCTTCACCATTCACTTCCAATACTTTAATCAAAGCAAAGTACTTTTCACCTTTTTTAGGTGCTCTAATTTTTCCTGAAACTAAATCACCGATTGATAAATTGAAGCGTCTAATTTGATTAGGAGAAATATAAATATCATCTGCACCCGAGGTATAAGAATCATCACTTGATCTTAAAAAACCATAACCATCTTGCAGCACATCCAAAATACCATCGCCCAATATTTCTTCATCATTAGCCGCTTTAGCTTTTAGAATAATAAAAATTAATGTTTGTTTTTTAGCTCTAGAAATATTTTCTGCACCTAAAGATTGTGCTAATTCTAATAACTCTTCTGGGCTAAATTTTTTGAGTTCTGATAATTTCATGAATGTGTCCATATTAAGGGCTAAGCATTTTTACTTAACTAGAGGATATGTACCTAAAACGCCTAGAAGGTTTTGTTAAACTAAGTATTTAAAATAAAAACAATCAGTTATTTAATTTTTTAAATATTGGCATCAATAAATGTACTAAGTTCCGCTTTTGAAAGTGCACCCATTTTAGTTGCTTGAACAACACCATCAGAAAATAACAACATCGTTGGAATACCGTGAATACCGTACTTTAATAATGTTTGATCGTTCTCATCTATATTAATTTTGGTAATAATGACTTTACCATCATATTCATCAGCAATTTCATCTAATACAGACATTAATGCCTTGCATGACCCGCACCACTCAGCCCAAAAATCTACCAATACCACTTGTGATGAGTTAACAACATTTGCTTCAAAAGAAGCGTCAGTCACTACTTTAATTTTATCGTTCATATTTTTTGTAATGTTTTTCTGATAATGAAAAAAAGAAATAGCAGGACTGCTGACTGCATGAGATTATATCATTATTTAACTCGCATAATATTTTTTTACAATCTTTCTTCCAAGGCCTCTTTAAGCGCTAATTGTTCTACCATACTTAATGGTTGATTTTTAGCATTGCTAATAAAAAACACATCTTCAACCCTTTCCCCCATAGTGGCAATTCTAGCATTAATTAATGAAATATCTAATTCAAAGAAAACATAGGCAATATTAGAAAGTATGCCTTGCTTATCAATCACATTGATCTCTAATTGGGTTAAGTTCCACTGTTCATTCACATTAAAGCTAACTTTCATTTTATGATCAAAGTGTCGATATGTGTATATATCATGAGTTGTTCTTATGCTCACATCAAAATTATCCAGATCATTTTTGATTTCTTGATTTATATTGATGTGTTTAAGAGCTGCATCTTGCAAAACACTAATCGTGTTATACACTCTTCCATTCTTTGTGGTTAAAATTTTAGCATCCACAATATCAAGACCCAGTCTTTCAAGAATACTAATTAATTTAAAGAATAAGCCTTTAAAATCATCACACAGCACAAAAATATCAACCACATTGTGTTGTGAAATTTTAGAACTAACGATAATCTTATCCGAAGTTATTTTAATGGCAAAACTCAAATGCCATAAAATATCATCAATTTCATAACGCACATAATAGTCTTTAGGTAAAGCTGACAATACCCTTTCAACATCACTAATTTGATAACCTTGAGCAATAGAATCCTTAATAATAGTTTGTTTAATACCTTGTGCTCTTTGATCTACACTTGGGCGCTGATCATTATTACTTTCTAGGTATTTTTTGGTATTATAAAATAGTTTTTTTAGTAAAGAGTCTTTCCAACTATTCCATAAATCGTCTTTTGTTGCACGAATATCAGCGTTTGTTAATAAATACAAAAATTCTAAAAATTTAATTGTGACCACCTGTTCAGCAAAATGCTCAATCACTTCAAAATCACTAATATCTTGCTTTTGCGCAACCGCTGACATGAGTAAATGCTTTTCAACTAACTTTGAAACCAAATCAGTATCGCTCGTTTTTAATTGATGATGCTGACAAAACTCACGCACATCAATTGCACCCAACTGAGCATGTTCTCCATCTCTACCCTTGGCAATATCATGAAAAAGCCCTGCCAATAATAATAATTCTGGTTTTTGAATACCTTGTGCTATCTCGCTACAAAGCGCAAATTCCTTAGCAAACTCAGGTACAAAAAAACGCCTCAAATTACGAATCACAAACAACGTATGCTGATCCACTGTATAAGCATGAAATAAATCATACTGCATTAGACCCATAATCTTACCAAAAGTAGGAATATAGTGCTCTAAAATACCATAACGATTCATGAGTTTTAACGCTTTATTAACTCCTTGATTTTGTTGTAATAACTCAATGAATAGGCGATTATTCTTGCGCTTTTTGTAATAATGAAAATCAATTAAACTAATGCTATTTTGCATTTGTCTAAGCGTTTTTGCACTGATGCCACGCACATAATTATGCTTAGCAATGAGTAAAAATATTTCCATAAAAGCAGATGGCGTTTGAATAAAAACTTGATCATTAATTGAATAAATATAACCATAACTAATCATAAAGCGACTGTTCAAACGTTGTGTATTTAAAATCTCATCTTCTAATAATTGTAACAAAATGTCATTAAGGCGCGACACTCTAGTCACAGTTTGATAATAATCCTTCATAAAAGCTTCAACTGACAAAGAATCTCCATCAACATAACCCAGCATGGTTGCCACAGATTTTTGATATTGAAATGCAAGCCTGTCTTCACGTCGATTAGCGATAATATGCAGTGCAAATCTGACTTTAAATAAAAACAGTTGTGATATTTTTAATAACTCATACTCAGTCGTTGTTAAATATTGCTTATCGACCAGTTCAAACAAAGTATTGACATCAAAATACCACTTTGCTACCCAAACAATTGTTTGAATATCTCTTAGACCGCCAGGACTTTGTTTGATGTTTGGTTCTAAATTATAGGCAGTATTGGATAAATTTTGATGACGATTGTGTTGTTCTTTTTGCTTTTCAACTAAAAATGATTGATTTGACCAAACGCTAGATTTAATCACAGCCTTCATCTTTAAAAATAAAGATACTTTACCTAAAATAACACGAGATTCTAATAAACTAGTCACCACACTAATATCATCAATCACACTAATACAATCCTTTAAATCCCGAGTTGCATGTCCTACTTCTAAATTCACATCCCATAAAAATGTTAAAAAGCTAGCAATACTTTGTTGATAGGTATCATGCGCATCATCAGGAATTAAAATCAACAAATCTATATCCGAATACGGATGCAATTCGCTTCTACCATAACCACCAACAGCCACCAAACATAACTGATTTGAAAGGTTCAAGCTTTGCCAAATATCTTTAAGTAATTGATCAATCCCCTCACTTCTAGACAATACAAGTGTTTGAGTTACTTCTGGATTATTTAAAAAAATAACCTTGATTGAATCTTGTAGTGCTTGATACTGAGTTTTAAATATTGATAAATCTATCATATTTATGGGTATTTTTTACTATTGCTTATTCTATCTTTTAAGAATCAATCGCCATTTTTAAACGTGATAACGCTTTATTTTTACCAACCAGTTCAGCTACAATATCAATACTACCTGCATTGCCATTACCACTTAGTGCAAGCCTGAATGGTTGGCCTACTTTACCAAAACTAATGTTAAGCTCAAAACACACTTCTTTAACAGCTTGTTTAATGTTGTTGGCTTTCCAGATTCTTAGAGCTTCTAGTTTTGCAAATAAATGCTTGAGTGGTGTTTTATCTTTAAGGTATCTTTTGGCAAGTTTTTCATCAAAAGTATCGAAATCTTGATAAAACATTTTTACTTCACCTGCCATGTCAACCAAAGTTTTACATCTATTTTGCAAGTATTGAACAACCGCTTCAATATTAGGCGCATTTGTAATAGTAATTGCCTGGTTTTGCAGATGCCAAGTTAAATTATTAAGCAAATTTTCAACACTAGAATTTTTAATAATTTTTTGATTGAGCCATAAAAGCTTATCCTGATTAAAACTTGCAGGCGCCTTATTGATGCTCTTTAATTCAAATAATTTAACAATTTCATCCATAGAAAATATTTCTTGGTCTCCATACGACCAACCCAAACGAGCTAAATAATTAAGCAAAGCTTCAGGCAAAAATCCCGCATCTCGATAAGTCATGATACTTACAGCGTCATGACGTTTTGAAAGACGTGCACCATCACTGCTTAAAATCATGGGTAAATGAGCAAATTCTGGTAAATGCCAGCCTAATGCCTGATAAAGGTTAATTTGCTTGGGGGTGTTGTTAATATGGTCATCACCACGAATAACACAATCAATTTGCATATCATGGTCATCAACTACCACAGTTAAATTATAAGTTGGTGTGCCATCGCTGCGAACGATAATTAAATCATCCAATTCTTTATTATTGATTGAAATTTGCCCTTTAATCACATCATTAAAAATCACCAAACCATCTTCTGGATTGTTAAAACGTACAACACCATCATTTAGATTCTTATCTCGACAACAACCGTCATACCTGACTTTTTTACCTTGCTTGATTAAATCTTCATGTAAGATTTGTAGGCGCTCTTTAGAGCATTCACAATAATAGGCTTTTTTTTCATCTAATAGTTGCCGAACAACTTGCTTGTACCGATTAAAACGATCTGTTTGATAAAAAGGGCCTTCATCATAGTCAAGCCCAAGCCAATTCATACCTTGTAAAATTGCATCAACGGATGCTTGGTTTGAGCGCTCTAAATCTGTATCTTCAATACGTAATACAAATTTACCATGTTGCTTTTTGGCCCAAACCCAAGCAAAAAGTGCAGTTCTAGCACCGCCTATATGTAGGCAGCCTGTTGGGGATGGAGCAAATCTTGATTTCATTATTATTATGGACTTACTCTATCAGCTTTGTCAAACCAATATTTCGCTTTTTCTAAATCTTGTTTAACCTCTTTATCATCTTCAAACAACATGCCTAGTGCATACATCGGACCAGGAATGCCAAATTCAGCGCCTTTTTCAAACCACTCAATAGACTTTACAATATCTTTTTCTACGCCTTCGCCAGTCATATATGCTACACCTAGCATGTGATGAGCAAATGCATGCCCTTGACTTGCTGCTTGCAGGAAGTTTTCAAATCCTAAAGGCTGGTTTTCGACCATACCTAAACCATTCATTTGCATCATACCAACACGCCATAAAGCCTCAGTATTACCCTTTGTGGCAAGTGGGGCTAATAATTGATACGCCATGGTAAAATTCTTAGTATCAAATGCAGTAACGCCGCTGGATAAATCTGCATCGTATATGTCTGTATTGCTTAAATTTGACATCTGCCTCTCTAATATAGAAAGTAATTAATTTTACACTGTTATAATATGCTTTTACTCACCAAATAGTCACTGTAATATCATGGAATTTAACCAACAAGAAGCAAGTTATAACAGTATTGTTTCTATCGAAGAACGCTATGTTAAATTAGCACATGCACAGTTTAAAATTCCTTGTTTTATTTCTTCTCGTTATTATTGTGAAGTTGATATGGCTCATCTTGATGATATTGATAAAATTTCATTATTTCCCCTGTCTAATCAAGATGATATTGATTTACTAATTATCGGCACAGGTGCAACACATCAATTTTTACACCCAAAACAACAAGAGGCTATTCGGCAAATGGGTATTGGCACTGAAAGTATGAATAATAAATCAGCATGTCGAAGTTTTAACTTACTATTATCTGATACCAGATCTGTTGGTTTGTTATTGTTATGAAATTATTAAGTATTGCAAAAATACGCCATTATTGGCATTACTTTAAGATGGATACGCCTTTATTTTTATTGATTATAATACTCAGTGGATTTGGACTTGTTGTGCTTTATTCAGCCTCAGCGAGCTCTATACAAACTATTTATAAACAAGTGTTTCATTTTGTACTAGCAATTAGTGCGATGCTAGTAATTGCCCAAATACCACCCTACCAACTTAGGCGTCTTTCTCCTTACTTGATGTTGTTTGGTATCTTTTTACTGATTTTAGTCTTAGTTTTTGGCTCAAGCAGTGGTGGCGCTCAACGCTGGCTTAATTTGGGTTTTATACGTTTTCAGCCTTCTGAAATTATGAAAGTTATCGTCCCTATCGCCATTGCTTCAATTCTTAGTGAAAAAACCTTGCCGCCAAAACCACTACCTATTTTTTTATCCATTGTTGCCATTATTTTAATCGTAATACTCATTGCCAAACAGCCAGATTTGGGCACTTCGCTATTAATTGGCGCTTCTGGCTTTTACGTGTTGTTTTTTTCAGGCATCCATGTTCAAATTCTTAAAAATAATTGGTTGAATTTTGCACTAATTTCATCAATTATCACCTCAGGTGCTTATGTTACATGGAGCTATCTATTAATGGATTATCAAAAAAAACGCATCCTAACTTTGATTGACCCAAGTTCTAACCCGTTAGGTTCTGGCTATCATATCTTGCAATCAAAAATTGCGATTGGATCTGGCGGTCTGGTTGGCAAAGGTTTGGAGCAAGGCTCTCAATCTCAACTTAATTTCCTACCTGAGCATGCAACTGATTTTATCTTTGCTGTGATCGCTGAAGAATTGGGTTTTATAGGTGTTATATTCTTATTTATTTTGTACGGGCTAATTATCTATCGATTATTGGTAATTTCTTTCCAGTCAGAAGATAATTTTTCAAAACTATTAGGTGCGAGTTTAACTCTCATCTTCTTTACTTATATTTTTGTTAATATTGGCATGGTATCTGGGCTATTACCTGTAGTGGGTGTGCCATTACCACTGATTAGTTATGGCGGTTCATCACTCATCACTTTAATGTCTAGCTTTGGCATTGTCATGGCAATTCGCAAGCACAAAACACCAAGATATTTACAAAATTAATTTATTTTTCTAGCTTGATTGCTGCTAAAACTTTACCAGCGACTCATGATTTTATTAAAAAAATGGTTTTAACAAAGATGAATTACTCTTTATTTTTTTAAATAAAGAGCTAACACTTGTAGATAAAAATTTGTTTATTACTAAACAACGTATTAAAAATGACATCAACTTTTGACAAGGTAACTTAATAACGCTTAAACATACTGAAAAGTAAATACTGGGTTAATTGGCAAAAAATAAACCTAGGTATCATTTGTTCTTTGATTGCTAATACCTTAGCAGGTATTAGTGTCGGTCGATGTCATTACCCTATTAACTTAGAATAATGTATCTGCAAAAATTATTGTTACTATTTTTAATTGAGACCAATTACGGCAACAAAAAAGACACGTATTCAACTTTGGCAATTATAGAAAAAAAATTCTAGTTTATATCATGTGAAAACTTCATTCTATCTTTATTCATACAAAACTCTTATGGTGGCATGATGTGGGTGAATTTGCAAGACCTATTACGTTTCAATTAAAACACTGAAAATACACTAGATTAAGCGTCAACAAATCTAAAAAATATCCAAATATTGGCACAATAAAAGTTTGAATACTCATCAAGATATTAAAAATAAAATCAAATTAGCGTTTACCCACCATAAGATGAAATCAATGAAACTTGGTTCACTTTTTAGAATTTTTACGTGCTAACGCGTTATAATCATGATAATAGATGTACTGTGGTAATTTATCAACTATCAAATAAGTTCAGACAAGCATTAAACAACTAAACAACTAATACTTTATGCAATATCAATTAATCATCAAACCATTGGTCATCCTTATATCTTCTCTTGTCTTAAATACTCAAGCAGTAATCTTTATCACTCCAAAAGCACCGAAAATATCTACTGCTGCTTATAGTATTGTTGATTATAATTCCGGAAAAGTCATTGCAAGTAGCAAACAACATGACAAGCGTGCACCAGCAAGTCTAACCAAACTAATGACAGCCTATGTTGTTTTCCAATTTATTAACGATGGTCGTATCAGCTTAGAAGATGAAGTACGTATCAGTAAAAAGGCGTGGAAAACAGGTGGCTCAAAAAGTTTTGTAGAAGTGGGCAAAAGCATTAAACTTGAAACATTGCTTAAAGGCATGATTATTCAATCTGGTAACGATTCTGCTGTCGCCTTGGCTGAACATATTGCAGGAACTGAAAGTACGTTTACCACTTATATGAATGAATATGCACGTCAACTTGGTATGAATAATTCTTGGTTTGAGAATGCTTCTGGCTTGCCAAACGATAATCAATACACCACTGCCGCTGATATAACACTATTAGCAATAGCAACGATCAGAGACTTTCCAAAATTCTATCAGTGGTACTCACAAAAAGAATTCACTTACCACGGCATTAAACAACGTAATCGTAATAAACTACTATGGAGCGATCATACAGTGGATGGTCTAAAAACTGGATTTACTAAAAAAGCAGGTTATAACTTAGTAGCCAGTGCTAAACGCGCTGGTATGCGTTTGATTTCTGTTGTTTTAGGGTCTAGTAGCGTGAACGCTCGAACCTCTCAAACACAAAAAATTCTTGATTATGGCTTTCGTTTTTTCGAAACTCAAACCATTAAAGATATCAAAAAAGAAGTGCCTATTGCCAGTGCAACCAAAGATACACTAAAGGTAGGTACATCAAAGGTAGGCAGCTTTACTCTAGTACGTGGCCAGTTTAAACTTTCAGACCAAGTGATTCAACTTGATACAGCTTTGTCAGCACCTATCAAAAAAGGTGATATTGTTGGAAAATTACTCATCCAATTTAGAGGTAAAACCATAGTAAGTATTCCACTAATTGCGCTTGAAAATATACAACAAGCAAGCTTTTTCTCTCGTATGCTTGGAGCTATTGGGTTTTAGTGATATTTTTAAACAACGAATTTATTGAAAAAAACCAAGCACATATTTCTGTGATGGATAGAGGTTTTTTGTTTGGCGATGGTGTTTATGAGATCATTCCTGTTTATAACAACAAAATATTTCACCTTAATGCACATCTATTACGCTTACAAGCAAGCCTTGATTCAGTCAAAATCAAAAACCCATATAATCTAAAAGAATGGTACAATATTCTGAGTAAACTTCTTGGCTTTTACGATAACAAAGAGCAATCAATTTATTTACAAATAAGTCGTGGTGTAAGTGATAAACGTAAATACAGTTTTAATGATTTAACACCAACAGTTTATATCGAATCTAATCCTTTACTAACCAAAACCAAGCAAGCACTTAAAGCAGGATTTTCAGCCATCACCCAGCCAGATATTCGCTGGCATCGATGTGATATTAAATCCACTTCTCTTTTAGCCAATGTCATGTATTTACAACAAGCAAAAGAAAAAAACGTTGAAGAAATTATTCTTTATCGAGACAATCAAGTGACTGAAGGTGCGACTTCTAATGTATTTATAATCAAAAATAACACGCTATTTACCCATCCGACTAGTGCTCACATCCTATCTGGCATTACTCGCGATTTAGTACTAAAAAGTGCAAGAGCATGTCATATTCCTATTAAAGAAACCTCATTTTCAATGAATGAGCTAAACATTGCAGACGAGCTATGGATTTCTAGCTCTACGCGTGAAATTATGCCCATTACCAAAGTTGATGGTAAGTTAATCAACCGTGGCAATATTGGTAATATCTGGAACTGTATTTATGATTACTACCAAAGTTTAAAAAATGTATGATGAACACCCTGATAAACTAGACATTTGGCTTAAAAATTTCTTTGGTCATCAAAATTTTGAATTCACACATGCAAGTGACGACGCTAGTTTTCGTCGTTATTTTAGAGTTCAGTATCAGCAAGAAACTTTTATTGCCATGGATGCACTTTCCTTAAAGGAAAATATTGGATCTTTTATCAAAATTGCTAAACTGCTTAACCGGCATAATATTCACGCACCAAAAATAATCAGCGTAGATTTAAAACAAGGTTTTTTACTATTAGAGGATTTGGGATCAACCACATTTTTACAAGCTTTAAATGGAAATTTTAATCTTGATTTATATAAAATAGCCATTAATGAACTCATCAAAATACAAACTATTAATACCAAAAACCTAGCACTTAAAAAATACGACAAACAACTGCTTAACGCTGAAATGCAACTACTAATAGACTGGTACTTACCAAAAATACTATCCAGTGCTCATCTTCAAAATTTGCAAAATATTTTTCGGTTATTGTCTGATAATGCACTCAATTCAGAACAAGTGTTTGTACATCGTGATTATCATTGTCGCAACTTAATGGCGCTAAAAGATAATGATTTGGGTGTGATTGATTTTCAAGATGCACTAATTGGTTCAAATACTTATGATTTATGTTCACTGCTTAAAGATGCTTACTTTGAATTGCAACCCTTTGAATTGCAAGCGCTTTTACAATACTACTATAACCAAGCTAATATTGATATTGAATTTCTTCAATTTGAAAAACAGTTTGAATTGATGGGATTGCAACGTCATTTGAAAATATTGGGTATCTTTAAACGTCTATCAATTAGAGACAACAAACACCAATACTTAAATGACCTACCATTGGTTAAAAAGTACGTACAACAAATAGCCAATAAATACCCAGAACTTGCAGTACTTAAAGAACTTTTATGTTTGGTATGATTCTAGCAGCAGGTCGAGGAAAACGCATGATGCCGCTGACTAAAAACATACCAAAACCTTTAATTAAGGTTCGTGATTTAACACTCATTGAACATTCAATTAACGCCTTAAAAAATTCTGGTATTACCAAAATAGTCATTAATATTTCACATTTAGGCGAACAAATTAAGTCTTATCTTGGTAATGGCTCAAAATTTGGTGTCAACATTCACTATAGTGACGAATCAAAAGGCGCGTTAGAAACTGCAGGTGGTATTATAAAAGCATTGCCTTTGTTAGGCATCAATCCTTTTGTTGTTATTAACAGCGATGTACTTTGTGATTATGATTTGTCAACTCTAACACTCCCAATAAACTCACTAGCTCACCTTGTACTAATTGACAATCCTAAGCACAATCCAGCAGGTGATTTTTCATTAAACAACACTCAATTAATCTTAGCAAACACAAAAACCTATACTTTTTCTGGTATTGGTATTTACCATCCCACTCTATTCAAGTTTTATTTATTTGAGAAAAAATTAGCACTTTCAAAGGTGTTAAAAGTAGCCATCGCTAAAAATCAAATTAGTGCAGAACACTATACTGGATACTGGCAAGATATAGGTACACCAAAACGTTTAGAATTAGCCAACAAATTAGTCAGACTAAATGTAAAATAACTTTTGATGGTATCAAAGGTATGCCGACAATGAATGGTTATGAAACCCGCCAGATCTGGAAAGAAGCAACGGTAATAACTTTTTTTGTGTTGGATTATATTTTTGGTGCTATCACTTTTAATATAATCAATCCTATTTTTTATGAGTGAGCACTATCAAGTTCTAGCTAGGAAGTATCGTCCGCATTCTTTTGTTAAATTGGTAGGTCAAACACACACCAAAAAAACCCTAATCAATGCACTTGATGCTAATAATTTGCATCACGGTTTTTTATTCACAGGTACACGTGGTGTTGGCAAAACCACGATTGCTAGAATTCTTGCCAAATCTATTAATTGTGAACAAGGTATTAGCTCAAAGCCTTGTGACAAATGCGCTACTTGTGTTGAAATTGACAAAGGTCAATCTATTGATTTAATTGAACTTGATGCTGCCTCACATACAGGGGTGGATAACATGCGTGATATTTTAGAAAATGCACAATATATGCCAAGCAAAAATCGCTATAAGATTTATCTTATTGATGAAGTGCATATGCTTTCCAAAAACAGCTTTAACGCGCTTTTAAAAACCCTTGAAGAGCCGCCAGAACACGTTAAATTCTTATTAGTAACCACAGATCCACAAAAACTACCCGTAACCGTTTTATCACGTTGCTTGCAATTCACATTACAACAACTGACTCATGATGAAATTCTAGAACAGTTAAAATTTATCATGAATGCTGAAGTACTAAGCTATGAAGAATCAGCTCTTGGTCAAATTGCTGATTTTGGTAATGGTTCAATGCGCGATGCACTGAGTTTACTTGATCAATCAATTTCTTATGGTAAAGGTACGGTAACTAACGCTGACATTAAAGCCATGCTGGGCTTGGTGCATCATGATGATATTATTAAATTAACAACACATTTATTTAGCCAAGATGCCAAAGCTGTAATTGATTTTATTAAAGACTTATCTCGCCGTGGTGAAAACCTTAGCAATGCACTTAAAGATTTAAGCTCGTTATTTCACAAAATATCTATTTCACAAATTGTTAATACTGAAAGCAACAAGACCATCCAAAATCTTAGCACACAAATATCAAACTTTGATTTACAAATTTTTTATCAAATGTCAATCAACGGCTCTAAAGATATGGCACTAGCCCCTAGTGAACAAATTGGATTTGAGATGACACTACTTAGAATGTTAGCATTTCGTAGTGACACTCAACCTAACACAGAAAAAAAAATGATAGAAATTAAGTCTGAAGTTAAAATATCAGCGCCAATTGAGGAAAAATTACAACCAAAAGTAGAAGAAAAACCAGGCATTACAAAACCCACTATACTTGACATTAACAATCAGCAACAATGGGAAACACTTATCCAGACACTGGAGTTTAAAAACGGTGCGCAAATATTGGTAAAAAATACACTGTTTGACAATACTAATAATGCAACGTTAACACTAACTCTAGATAATCAATTTGCTAATTTACTAAGTGATCAAGTACAAAAAAGCATGTTAACAACACTTAGACAAAAAAATTCAACATTAAATTTAGTGATTAATCTTGGCAAGCCCAATGCTCAAACATTGGCACAAAAACAAACTCAAGCGCATAATGAAAAAATGGCAAAAATACAAACACAATTTTTGAATGATAAAGGCGTGCAAAAATTAGAAAAAATATTCGATACAAAAATTAACATCAACTCAATCAAGAAGATTAATCATGTTTAAAGGTGGAATAGCCGGGACAATGAAAAGCCCAGAAAGTGCACAAGACAATATGAAAAAAGCATAAGCAGAAATCAAAAATCTATTCGCCACTGAAAAGCCACCTCAGTTCTGTTGAAATCATCCTAAACGGTGAATACATAATGATTGATATTAAAATCCTTAATGAAATAATGGATGATAATTTGATTGACAAGAATTATATTAATTTATCATTATTAAAACTTTCAAATAATGTTAAAGCATCATGAAAATATTCTAGAGTTTAACTCTTAAACATGATCGTTCTGTATTTCACTTTTTAATAGATGAAAAAACCGAAAATCTCATATTGAAAAACTAACCAAGTTAAAAAAGATGATTATTCCTTACTATCTATATTATCACCCAATAGTTCCAAGTTTTATTTAAAGCTTAATTTTGTGCAATATGATATAAAAAAAATTATGCAATTATTAGATGACAACTTTAAATTAATAAGAATCATCTCTGAAATTCACTCTCACCCAAATGGAAATACGTAAGATTTTAATTATTTTTTGTTTCACACACTGCTAATCTAAAAAAATTAAAAATTCTTCTGTGAATTTAATGATGATATCTTTTGGCCTAGTTTAAATAATCTCATCGATAAAAACTTTTATGGATTATGAGCGTATGATGACTAACTCATAAATTAATAACAACTTTAAAATGACTTCTATAATCTTCACAGAAAATTTGTAAGTCATTTTTTTAATTTCGTACCAACTTATTAAGTATCTGGCTTTTATTACTCACTTTTTCTTGACAAACCAACTCACACACCTGTGTACTTCGCATCATCTTTTATTCGCCATTATGTTGTCTGATACGTTTGCTAATATCATTACTAGTACCACAATAAAGCGGGTTGTTGACATAATGAAGTAAATACACAAACCAAGCTTTATTAACCAATTTAATTTTGATGATATAATATAATCAAGTGGTTTAATCTATCTTACTCTTTTAATGAAAAAAACTTACAATCCAGAACAAATTGAAGCAAAATTTCGTTCACTTTGGGAAGATAAAAACTTATTCTCGTCTGATTCAAATACCACCAGCAAAAATGCTTACTGTATTATGCTACCACCCCCAAATGTTACAGGTTCGCTACACATGGGTCATGCTTTCCAGCATACGATTATGGACATATTAACGCGCTATCATCGTGTAAATGGCGATCAAACCCTCTGGCAACCAGGTATAGACCATGCAGGTATTGCCACACAAATGGTGGTTGAGCGCCAATTAACAATGCAAGACATGACTCGTCATGAGGTTGGTCGGGATAAGTTTATTGATAAGATTTGGGATTGGAAGGCAAAATATGGTGGTACAATCACTTCACAAATGCGCAGACTTGGTTCGTCAGTTGATTGGAAAAAAGAGCGATTTACCATGGATGATGACTTGTCTAATGCTGTTAAAAAAGTATTCATACAACTTTTTGAAGAGGGACTGATTTATCGCGGCAAGCGCTTGGTTAATTGGGACCCAATATTACACACTGCTATATCTGACCTTGAAGTCATTAGCACCGAAGAACAAGGATCACTTTGGCATATGCGTTACCCTGTTACCAATACTGGAAAGGTGATAGTTGTTGCAACCACACGCCCTGAAACCATGCTGGGTGATGGTGCCGTTGCTGTTCATCCTGATGATAAGCGGTATACACATCTGATTGGCAAAACCATTGACTTGCCCTTAACTAATCGAAAAATCCCAATCATTAAAGACGATTATGTCGATATGGAATTTGGTACAGGATGCGTTAAAATCACCCCTGCTCATGACTTTAACGATTTTGAGATGGGACTACGCCATCATTTAGAGGTTATTAACATCTTAACTGATGATGCTAAAATTAACAACGTAGTTTATAGTTCTTACATAGGTATGGATAGATTTGAGGCTCGTAAGCAAATCATTCAAGATTTAGATAATCAAAATTTACTAGAGAAAATCGAGCCACATAAATCAATAATACCGCGTGGTGATAGAACAAATGCAGTCATTGAGCCTTATTTAACCAACCAATGGTTTGTTAAAATAAAGCCATTGGCCCAGCCTGCCATTGATGCGGTTAAAAATGGAGATATTCGTTTTATTCCTGAAAACTGGAACAAAACTTATTTTAACTGGATGGACAACATTCAAGATTGGTGCATTTCTCGCCAAATTTGGTGGGGACATCGTATTCCTGCGTGGTATGACGACAAAGGCAATATCTTTGTTGCAGACTCACTTGAACAAGCGCAAAAACAAGCAGGAGAAGGTGTAATACTCATTCAAGATGAAGATGTGCTTGATACTTGGTTCTCTTCAGCTCTATGGCCATTTTCAACACTAGGCTGGCCTAAAAAAACGTCTGATTTGTCACGTTTTTATCCAACCGATGTGTTGGTCACTGGCTTTGATATTATCTTTTTTTGGGTTGCTCGCATGATTATGTTTGGACTTAAATTTACAGGTAAGATACCTTTTAAAGACATTTATATCACCGGCTTAATTAAAGACGGACAAGGGCAAAAAATGTCTAAATTCAACGGCAATGTGCTCGACCCAATTGATTTAATTGATGGTATTACCTTGAGAGATTTACTTAAAAAACGCACGCAAGGGTTAATGCAACCCAAAATGGTAGAAAAAACCAAAAAACAAACCAAAAAAGAGTTTTCTGATGGCATTCCCGCCTTTGGTACTGACGCGCTACGCTTTACTTTTGCTGCCTTAGCTTCTTTTGGTCGTGATATTAAATTTAATTTAAAGCGAGTTGAGGGCTATCGCAATTTTTGCAACAAACTTTGGAATGCTTCACGTTTCGTATTGATGAAACTTGAAGGTGAAACCATTGATATTAATGCACAATTATCAACCGCTGATAAGTGGATTTTATCTCGTTTACAAAATACCAAAGCCAACGTTGAAAAGCACTTAAATGATTATCGCCTTGATTTAATGAGCCAAACTTTATATGAGTTTGTTTGGCACGACTATTGCAATTGGTATCTTGAATTGTCTAAGCCGTTATTACAAGATGATACGACTAAAGCAGGCACACGAGCCACTTTAATCAAAGTACTAAGAGAAATAGTAACTTTGTTACACCCTATCATTCCATTTATCACTGAGGAAATTTTTGAGCAATGTAATATCATTGCAAACCATGATAACATCAGTTTAATGACTCAATCTTATCCGAAAGTAATTAATAATTTAATATCTGTCAAAGCCGAGGTAGAGATTAAATGGCTACAAACTTTTATTTTAGGTATTCGTCAAATTCGTGGTGAAATGAATATTCCACCTTTAAAGCCACTACCTTGTTTTGTGCAAAACTTTAATACTACAGATAAGCAATATCTAGCAAATAATATAAACATCCTAAACTCACTAGTAAAAATGGAAAGTATTGACAAGCTAACCATCACAGAGCAAGCACCAGAATCAGCCACCGCCTTGGTTGGTGGTATGAAAATTTTTATTCCATTGGCTGGCTTGATAAACAAAAACCAAGAAATTGCACGCCTTAATAAAGAAATTGACAAATTAGAAAAACAAAAAAGTCAATTTGAGGGTAAATTAAACAATGGAAATTTTATAAAAGGTGCACCTAAAACAATCATTAATATAGAAAAAAAAAGACTAGCTATAACACTGTCTACTATTAATGATTTCAACAATCAACTTAAAAAAATATCCAACTTATGAATTTAATTAAACATTTATTATTAACACTCATACTACTCTGTACGCTTGCTAATGCCAGGTCATTTGTCTACATCACTGACCAAGTAGACATTCCAATGCGCGAAGATAAAACATTTGGTGGTAACATATTGCGTTCTTTATCTTCTGGCTCAAAACTTTCCATCCTACAAGCCACTGAAGACGGCTGGAGTCAAGTTAAGTATGAGAATTCAACAGGTTGGGTTATTTCAAGATATCTATCTAACAATCCACCAGCAAGAGTACAATTAGAAAAACTTAGACAAAGACACAATGCCAACCAATTACTAACCACCAAACAAAGCAAAAGAAACACGGAACTTGAAAAACAAATTAAAACACTAAAAAATAAAAATATCAAACTTTCTATGCAAATTAGCAAATCTCAAGCTGAAAAGCAACACATTGAGCAAATTTATAAAGACGCATTAAAACTTGAATATTCTAACGAAAAGCTTACCACGAAAGTATTACAATTAAAAGCTGAGATTCAATTGTTAGAAAGCAACAGTACCGCCACGCAAGATTCTAGTTCTCGTAATTGGTTCATTGTAGGTAGCTTGGTATTATTTTTTGGCATAATGATAGGTTTCATTTTTCCAAACTTTGTTAATCGTAGGAGATATTAATGAATTTACTAAAAACCGCATACACATTTGATGACGTATTGTTAGCCCCCGCACATTCAAAAACTATGCCAAAAGAAGTAGGCCTAACAACACAATTAACTAAAAATATCACTCTTAATATACCCATTCTTTCAGCAGCAATGGACACCGTCACCGAGTCCAAACTAGCTATTACCATTGCCCAAGAAGGTGGTATTGGTATTATTCATAAAAATATGTCAGTGGCAGAGCAGGCCAATGAAGTACGTCGCGTCAAACGTTTTGAATCAGGCATTATCAGAGAGCCAATCACTATCTCACCAAAAAAAACCATTTCTGATGTCTTAAAAATGCAGCAACAGCATAATATTTCTGCTTTACCTGTGCTTGAGGGTAATATTATTGTCGGCTTAGTGACAAGTAGAGATGTAAGGTTCGAAACCCGTTTGGGTGAATTGGTTGAAAACGTCATGACCCCACAAAACAAATTAATTACCGTTCAAGAAGGAACAGGCATGAGCGAAGTAAGGTCGTTATTACAAAAATACCGCATTGAGCGCGTTGTCATAACAGATCATGCCTTTAACCTTAAAGGCATGATTAATGTCAGCGATATTCAAAAATCAACAGATTTTCCTAATGCTTGTAAAGACTCAGAAGAGCGTTTACGCGTAGGTGCTGCTGTTGGTGTTACTATTGGTACAAGCGAGCGTATTGATGCACTTGTTGAAGCGGGTGTGGACGTTATTGTTATTGACACTGCGCATGGACACTCTCAAGGTGTTCTTGATAGAGTTGTAAAAACCAAAAGAAAACACCCAAACTTGTCTATTATTGCCGGTAATATCGCCACAGGTGCAGCAGCACTAGATTTAGTAAAAGTGGGTGCAGACTGTGTAAAAGTTGGTATTGGTCCAGGTAGTATTTGTACCACTCGCATTGTTGCTGGTGTAGGTGTGCCACAAATCAGCGCCATTTCAGAAGTAGCAGATGCACTCAAAGGTACGGGTATACCAATTATTGCCGATGGTGGTATTCGCTATTCTGGCGACATTGCCAAAGCGTTCGCTGCTGGCGCATACTGCGTTATGTTAGGCTCAATGCTAGCGGGCACTGAAGAATCTCCAGGCGAAATTGAACTTTACCAGGGACGTTCTTACAAATCCTATCGCGGCATGGGCTCACTAGGCGCAATGAACCAAGCACATGGCTCATCTGATCGCTATTTCCAATCAGATTTTAAAGCTGACAAATTAGTACCGGAAGGTGTTGAAGGACGCGTTCCATTTAAAGGCTCTATGCGCTCTATCATTCATCAGATGGTTGGCGGCGTTAGATCTTCTATGGGCTATACTGGTTGTGATACATTAGAAAAAATGCGCACAAATGCACAATTTGTACAGGTCACCTCAGCAGGCATGGTTGAATCCCATGTTCACGATGTCTCCATTACAAAAGAAGCACCAAATTATCATCAATAATCATTAGGCTTTCTTTTATCTGTGGATATGCATGTTTCCACCATTCATTATGCGGAAAAATTTATATTACGCTTACTTGATAGACAAACAGAACGTTTACAACTAAGTAACTAAGTATATTAGATCCACCTCCTATATACGTAGACTTTAATACCTTCAATACACAAACCTCATCGTATTTTATTGGTCACTGGATCTACTCTGGAAAAACAATTATGCTGTATACAGCGTTGACGGAATTAAATAACACTGAACTTAATAACCACTACTGAAGACTCGAAGTATAAATACCACATAGTTAGTGCAATTACACGCCTGCGAGATATGGGTGTGGAGTCCAGCTTTTACTTTCTCCTAGTTTCCTAGGCGTATACTAACATAACGCTTGATTCAGGCCTTGTGTTAGAAACACAAACAAGCACACAACTGGCACAAAAGAACAACAAAAATTAAACATTAGTAAATTCGGTGTTATTTATCAAGCAGTGGGTTGCATGAGTTGTTAACCATTAACGAAAAAATAAAAATACTCATTCACAACCAAGTCAAAAGCTCAAATTCTAAATACTGCTGGTAATCATTCAACTTTGCTTGAGTGGTGATACTAGCCTTGATGAGTCCATTAGAGCTGTGTCAATATGAATATTTTTGAATACAAAAAGCCAGTGATGTTAATGGTAAACAAAGTACAGGCTTTATTGAAAGCGACACTAAAAATCTACCTACCAACAATTACAAAGCCAACAAGCTCACTATTTTGCAGTTAGACAAAGTAAATGCAAAATTTTGGTTTTGACCTAGATTAAGCATTGCTTATGAACATTATCACTCGTCAACTTGCATCATTATTACAATCGGTAATGCCCATTGACGAAGTATTAAAAAATCATTAGACAATAATAAAAGCTTTACTCTGATAGTGAAAAGTGGTGTGTGATATGACAAACACGCTTAAATGGAAAATAACGCCATATCAATGAATGTTGATATGGTATTTATCATAAATGGTTTTACCCTTAATTGAAGTTTTAGTCACTCTGGAATATTGAACTTATTAAATCACAATACACTTGCTATTGTCATGCAAGTAGTTATTACAGTGACTACTATTGCGCTATTTTTTATAAACGCTCTTCTTGTAATACTCATTTATTTATTCTCTTCAAAAAATACCAATATCAATTAAATTTATTCATTAAAAACAATAGCAACTTTAAATCATTAACAATCAACTTTCATTAACATAAACATTAGGCTCTCAAACCAATTTCCAAACAAGTACACTTCTTAACTACACTAATAACAAATTCATTTCTAACAGTCAATAACGCATTTTATTAAAAATGCCACCACTTTCGTTTTGTATGCTTAATTAACAGTACAGGCACAATATTAATTGAACACACCCAAGAGCCAAAACACTTTCCTACCAATAATACCGAAAAATAGCAACATAATCAGTATAATTGTCTTTTTCTTTCATTCACCCTCTTCACCCTGCTTAAAGAGAAAATTTAGGGTCTGATTATATAAAAAATAATTTAAAAACAATCAAAAGCACTAGCAAACAGTCCAATATTAAATTTGGCCATATTTTGTCGTGGGTATAATGACCTCGTTTTATGGTTTAATTTGAGTTTAAGTTTTATCTAAAAATGTGTTCACTATAGGCAAAGAAAAATTTGCTTATTTCAGTACTTAGAATATATTTCAAATAAAGCTTATTAGGTTCAAACCATAAACTTATTTTTAACTTTTATTTGGAGGTTTCATGGGTATTAACACAAAAAGCTTTGTCATGGGCAAGCACACAATTACATTAGAAACAGGTCGTATTGCCAGGCAAGCACATGGTGCAGTATTAGTAAGCATGGATGACACGCAAGTATTGGTAACAGTTGTTGGTTCTAAAAAAATGCATCCTGGGCAAGATTTTTTTCCGTTATCTGTTGATTATATTGAAAAAACTTACGCAGCTGGCAAAATTCCTGGCGGTTTCTTAAAACGTGAAGCAAGACCTAGCGAGAAAGAAACACTAACTTCTAGACTGATTGACCGTCCCATTCGCCCCCTGTTTCCAAACGGTTTCATGAACGAAGTACAAGTACTTATTACAGTTATTTCTGCAAACTCAGAGGTTGATCCAGATATTATTTCAATGTTAGGTGTATCTGCCGCGCTAAGCATTTCTGGCATTCCGTTTAACGGGCCAATTGGTAGTGCTCGTGTTGGTTATTCTAATGGAAAATACACCCTTAACCCAACTTATACTGAACTGGTTGATTCAGATTTAGATATGGTGGTTGCAGGCACTGATAAGGCGATATTAATGGTTGAATCAGAAGCGAGCGAGCTTTCTGAAAAGATTATACTAGATGCGATTATATACGCACATGAACAATACCAAGTTGCCATTACCAATATTGCTGAGTTTGTCACACAAGTTGGTGTACAAAAATGGGATTGGGAAGCACCTGCTACTAACGAAGTCTTGTTAAGCAATATCAAATCACAATTTGGTAAGCAGATTAACGAAGCCTACAAAATTAAAGAAAAACTTAACCGTCATGTCAAAGTCGGTGAAATAAAAACAGCTGCAATTGAAGCGTTAGTAAATGAAGATAAAAATGGAAATTCTATTGATGAAGTCAGCAAATACTTTAATAAAGTTGAGAAATCAACTGTACGTGAGCGTATCTTAAATAACGATCCACGTATCGATGGTCGTGATAATGAAACCGTTCGCGAGTTAAAAATAGAAACAGGCGTTTTAGAAAATACACATGGTTCTGCTTTGTTTACTCGTGGTGAAACGCAAGCTTTAGTGGTAACCACACTAGGTTCTAAACGTGAAGCTCAGTTAATTGAAAAATTAGAATCTTCTGAACGTCAAAATGATTACTTTTTATTGCATTACAACTTCCCACCATACTGCGTGGGTGAAATTGGTCGTGTAGGCACCACCAAACGTCGTGAAATTGGCCATGGTCGTTTAGTGCGCCGTGGTATTGCTGCTTGTTTACCTTCAATTGAAGAATTTCCATATACAGTTCGTGTGGTATCAGAAATTACTGAATCTAATGGTTCTAGCTCTATGGCCAGTATTTGTGGTGCGTCATTATCATTAATGGATGCAGGCGTTCCAATCAAAGCACCAGTTGCTGGTATTGCTATGGGTTTGGTTAAAGAAGGTGATAGATTTACCATATTGACTGACATTTTAGGCGATGAGGATCACTTAGGTGATATGGACTTTAAAGTAGCTGGTACATCACGTGGTATAAATGCATTACAAATGGACATTAAAATCCAAGGCATCACTCGTGAAATTATGGAGATTGCTTTAAAACAAGCCAAAGAAGCAAGATTGAATATTTTAGGGCAAATGAATCAAGTCATTTGCGAACCTAACACGTCAAACAAAAATACACCTAAAACTGCCGTTATTAAAATTCAAACTGATAAAATCCGTGATTTAATTGGCAAAGGCGGAGAAACCATTAAAGGTATCATTTCAACTTCTAGTGCTAGTGTTGATGTGGATGATAATGGTAATGTTAATATTTTTTCCAATGACCAAAAATCTTTTGACACAGCCATGCAAATGGTAAAAGATGTGACTACCACACCTAAGATAGGTAAAGTTTACACTGGCAAGGTTGTTAAAATTGTTGATTTTGGTGCTTTTATTAATATTAAACCTAATCAAGATGGCTTGTTACATATCTCTGAAATTGCCCATGAACGCGTTGATAAAGTAGAAAATCACCTTAAAGAAGGTGATGAAATTGACGTTAAAGTCTTAAGTTTAGACAGAGGCCGTATTAAATTATCTCGTAAAGTATTATTAGAAAAGTAACTTAAAAACTAATTAGTTTTGTATTAAACCACCCAATGGGTGGTTTAATATGGTTAGCTTATTATCATACAAATAATTTCAGTCTTTTTATTAGTGATTGTCATCTGGTATTATTTACCTCAAGAGTAAGAGTTTTAGTAAAATAATTGGCTTTGCTTAGACTTGTATTCATTATTAAACACCTCAAACCTACTCATTCCAGGAGTACTAAATGACTAAAACCATGGCTTTTCAAGCATTTATCTCGGTAAAACAAATATATTAATGTGTACATATCAGCACTTGAAACAAACAACTAACGCACTCATAATAAATACACCTTTATTTATAATCAGTTGACTCTTAACTGGAAACAATATCCAAAGCTAACTTCTCTATTATTTATAGCACTGTAATCACTTATTACGCCTGGATTTGCGTTATTACTTAGCTCAACACTTAATCATAAAACCTTAACTAATGTGCAATTAAGCGGTATTATTCTTGTATTGATTGGTTTTGGTGTTTATGAATATAGCGGGAAAGTGCTGTGGATAAAAAATAATAGAATTAGAAAAAAACTAGTTCACTTTGAACATGCTATTGAGACGTTAAACAATGTGGCATTTCGTCAAACTAAAAAAATTGATGAATTGGAAGAAATACTTAAACATTTATCCATAAAAATTAGACAATCTAACAATACTCAAGAGAGTCGTCATAAACAACCAAACAACCAGACGCCGCATTTGACAACTTACCAATTATTTGAACAATGGTTGCTACCTATTTACGATTCAACATAGAAACATCAAAAGTCAATCTATCCCAGCCATAAGTAATAAAGTTACAAATATTACTATGTAAGTTACTATACGTAGTCCTAAATACTTCTTGGTGTTGACCAAAACAATGTGGTGTTTCTAGTACTATTAATTAGTAGCAAAGTAATTTAGCGTTGTCTTGATTCTCATCTACTGTATTTTCTAATTCATCATTGGTAAATACAGTTAGTGTGTAATCATAATCATCATTAATTAGCATTATTAGATCTTTAAATTTCATAATTACACCTAATTTTCTTAAGTTCACTTCACTTATTTGAATCATGTTTTTTCCTATCTTAATTTAAAACTTATACCGTCATTGGATTGGGCTTATTGATATTGAGCTTATATTTTTCAATCGCTTTTGCGACAATTGAGATTTCAATTTCACCTTCATCTACAAGTGATTTTAATGTTGCTATCGTTACATATCTAGCATCAACCTCAAAGAATTCTCTAAGTGCGGCTCTTGAATCAGAGCGTCCAAAACCATCTGTACCTAATACTTCATATCGATTAGGTACATACTTACGCACTTGCTCAGCAAAATTACGCATGTAATCAGTTGCTACAATGACTGGGCCTTTGGCATTTTCTAAACATTTTGTAATATAAGGCACTTGTGCAATACTGGTTGTATTAAAACGATTCACTCTATCAATAGCTTGTGCTTCACGTGTTAATTCGTTAAAACTTGTCACCGACCAAATACTGGATTTCACATTCCAATCATCAGCTAACATCTGTGCGGCTTTTTCCACTTCTCTTAAAATGGTTCCAGAGCCCATTAACTGTACTTGTGTAGTACTCTTACCAATGACACTTAGTTTATACATGCCTTTAATAATACCTTCTTCAGTATTTTTTGGCATTTCTGGGTGTGTGTATAATTCATTCATTGTGGTGATGTAATAAAAAATATTTTCATGTTTTTCATACATTCTATAAAGTCCAGAACGAATAATGACCGTTAATTCGTAGCTATAAGTTGGGTCATAAGAAACACAATTTGGAATTGTATTTGCCACCAATTGAGAATCACCATCTTGATGCTGCAAACCTTCACCATTAAGCGTTGTACGCCCTGCTATACCACCAATTAAAAAGCCTTTAGCTTGCATGTCCCCTGCTGCCCAAGCCAAATCTCCAACACGTTGAAAACCAAATTTTGAGTAATAAATATAAAACGGAATCATGGTGGTGTTATGTGTTGCATAAGCTGTAGCTGCAGCAATCCAATTAGAAATTGCACCAGCTTCATTAATACCTTCCTGCAAAACTTGACCTTTTTTATCCTCCTTGTACCACATAACCTTGTCTGAATCTTCAGGCTGATAAAGTTGTCCAGAAGCAGAATAAATACCCAATTGTCTAAACAAGCCTTCCATACCAAAAGTACGCGCTTCATCAGGAATGATCGGTACAATCTTAGGACCTAATTGCTTATCTCGAACTAGTAACGTCATCACTCGATTAAGTGCCATTGTAGTTGACATTTTACGATTGTTACTGGATTTGAGTAGTGTTTCAAACACACTCAATTCAGGTATTTTTATTTGTTCTAAGTCAAATGCACGTACTGGTAATGAGCCGCCCAGTTTTTCACGTCTAGCTCGCATATAAACCATTTCTTCACTATCAGGTGCTGGCTTGTAAAAATTTAAAGCTTTAACATCTTCTTCAGTAACTGGCACATCAAAACGTTTGGCAAAAATTTCAACTTGTTTAAGTCCTAATTTTTTCTGAGAGTGTGTCGTATTTTGACCTTCTCCTGCTTCACCCATGCCATAACCTTTAACAGTTTTAGCTAAAATAACTGTTGGCTTATCATGACATGCTTTAGCTGCATGATAAGCTTGGAATACCTTATAAGGATCATGACCACCACGATTAAGATGATAAATTTCATCATCACTCATGTGCTCAACCATGGCTAATAATTCAGGATACTTACCAAAAAAATGCTTACGTACATAGGCACCATCTTTGGCTTTGTAAGCCTGATATTCACCATCCACAACTTCTTCCATGCGTTTTTTTAAAAGCCCTTGAGTATCTTTAGCAAATAATGCATCCCACTTGCCACCCCAAATAACCTTAATCACATTCCAACCTGCACCACGAAACATACCCTCCAACTCTTGAATGATTTTACCATTACCACGCACAGGCCCATCAAGACGCTGAAGATTACAATTAATAACAAAAATAAGATTATCTAACTTTTCACGGCCTGCCATTGAAATAGCGCCTAATGATTCTGGCTCATCAGTTTCTCCATCGCCTAAATATGCCCAAACAGTGCGCTTGTTAGTTTGTTTAATTTCACGATGATGAAGATATTTCATAAACCGCGCTTGATAAATTGCCATAATTGGCCCTAAACCCATTGACACTGTTGGAAACTGCCAAAAATCTGGCATTAGCCATGGGTGTGGATAAGAAGATAATCCCTCCTTTCCAACCTCTTGACGGAACTTCAACATTTGTGCTTCAGTCAAGCGACCTTCTAAATAAGCACGAGAATAAATACCTGGTGAAATATGCCCTTGAAAGAAAATCAAATCTGCACCTTGCTCAGCGTCAGGACCACGATAAAAATGGTTAAAACCAACTTCGTACAAAGTTGCACTTGATGCAAATGAAGCAATATGTCCACCTAAATCATATGGTAATTGATTAGCCTTCACAACCATTACCATTGCATTCCAACGGATAATGGCTGAAATTCTCTCTTCAATGTCTGCATTAATGTCTGTTGCTACTTCTTTTTCTTTGGAAATACTGTTGAGATAGGAGGTATTAACACCCGTTGGTAAATCCATACCTTCATGATGTGCCATGTCCATTAATTGATTTAATAAAAACTTAGCACGATCATCGCCTTCAACACGAGCAACAGATTTAAAAGCTTCTAACCATTCTTGGGTTTCTAAAGGATCGATGTCTTGACCTGGCATAATTTAAGAATTTATATTATATAAATGGTTTAATTATCCATAAATTAACGAAACATAAGCATTTTTATAGAAAAGAAAATAACCATTTAAATTAAATAAAAGTTTCTACTTGAAAAACCATCGACAACTAAATAACATTACAATAAGGCCAATACCTGAAAATAAAATATGCCAGAACTCTTGTTGAGGAAAAAACGCCATACCAATAGCAGCGCCTAAAAATAAGGTCAATATCGGAGCAATATAAAGCATAAATGCACGCAAAAATAATTCACTTGAGGAAATTTCTAATGTTACAAAATCACCCACTGATACACCATTTTGGTATGGCTTGTTAAAAACAGAATACTGATTAAAATAATTAGCCAATATACCTGTACCACAGCCACTACTCGCTTCACAACTATGACAACCACCTGTTTGATTAACTTTAAGTGTCATTATTTCATTATCAATCTCAATAACTTCGAACTGTTCTTTCACTTAATTAACCTTTATGTTTAAAATAAGTCTTTTACTTTTACGTTATTCTATCAAAAAAATGAGTATTTCGCAGTCAATATTTAAAGCTTACGATATTCGTGGTATTGTTAAGCAAGATTTATCCCCTAAAAATGTCAACCTCATCGGTTTAGCAATTGGTAGTGAATCTATTGCCAAAGGTGAGCGTAATGTTGTTGTTGGTCGTGATGGTCGTCTAAGTGGCGTAGATTTAATGCAAGCTTTAAAAGTTGGTCTTCAAGAAAGTGGTTGTCATATTGTGGATATTGGCATGGTACCAACGCCTTTGGTATATTTTGCAACGTATACTAAAATCAGTACTTCAGGTGTGATGATTACAGGCTCACACAATTCTCCAGAATATAATGGCTTTAAAATCATAATTGCAGGCGAGACACTTTCTAGTGAACGTATTCAAGCGCTTTATCAGCGTATTCAGATTAGTAATTTTTCCTCAGGTCACGGCACTTCAATTAAGATGGACATTGAACAAGATTATATTGAGCGTATCACACGTGATGTTAAATTAGATAGGTCACTTAGTATTATTGTTGATGCAGGCAATGGTATTGCAGGAAATATTGCACCAAAACTATTTGAGCAGCTAGGCGCTAAAGTAACAAAATTATTTTGCTTAGTTGATGGCAATTTCCCTAACCATCACCCTGACCCCTCTAAGCTTCATAATCTTGAAGATATTATCAAAAAAGTTAAAAGCACAGGTGCAGATATGGGTTTTGCCTTTGATGGCGATGGCGACCGACTAGGTCTAATTGACAACAAAGGTAACGTAATTTGGGCTGATAGACAAATGATGCTATATTCAAGAGACATTCTCAAACGCAATCAAGGCGCTAAAATTGTCTTTGATGTTAAATGCTCATCACTACTACCAAAAGACATTGTTCAACATGGTGGCAAAGCAATTATGTCACGCACAGGGCATAGTTTCATTAAAGCTAAATTAAAAGAAATTAACGCAGCACTTGGCGGCGAAATGAGTGGGCATATATTTTTTAAAGAGCGCTGGTATGGGTTTGATGATGCTTTATATACAGGATCACGCCTACTAGAAATCTTATCAAAAACTGAAAAAACTTGTACCGAAGTATTTGCCGAATTACCCGATAATATCAATACACCAGAGATTAACATTCACTTTGACGAACAAGGTCAACAATTTGATGCAATGAATAAATTGGCTAAAAATATTGATTTCCCAAACGCAAAAATCACTACCATTGATGGTGTACGCATAGATTATAAAAATAGCTGGGGGCTAGTCCGCCCTTCTAACACCACGCCATGTTTGGTGTTGCGCTTTGAAGCAGATGATGAAAAAATCTTAAAAAAAATTCAAGAAAAATTCAAAGCATGGTTAAAGAATAATGATATTCTTATTGACTTTTAAAAAACACTTTACAAAATACGAGAAGTATCAACATAGTATCACTTCATGAGAACAAAAAAATTTAAACTTTGATTAAAAGACAGTTATATTTCCATTTAAAACCTTTAATGAATACATATCAATCCTAAATAACCAACGCTGCCAATCCTAAAAAAGCCACAAAACCAATCACATCAGTAATTGTCGTCAAAATAACACCACCAGCAAGTGCGGGGTCAATTTTGAATTTAATTAATAATAGGGGTAAAAATGCGCCTGAAAAAGCAGCAAAAATTAAATTAACAATAACCGCCAATGCAATCACTAAACTTAACATCAAATCTGCAAACCAAACATAAGTTGCCACACTAATAACCAAAGACCAGACAATACCATTAAAAAAGCCGATTGCCACTTCTTTATTCATTAATACTTTAAGATTAGATGTTGTTACTCTGCCCATTGCAATACCACGTGTTACCAAAATAAGTGTTTGAGTACCAGCAATACCACCCATTGAAGCTACGACTGGCATCAAAATTGCTAGTGCAATTTTTGCTTGTAAAGTGGCTTCAAAAAGACCAATAAAAAATACAGCAATAAAGACTGTAATCAAATTAACACCAAGCCAGATACTACGACGCTTAGTGCTTTGCATAACAGGTGCAAATACATCTTCCTCTTCATTCAAGCCTGCCATTGACATCACTGAATGTTCAGCTTCATCACGAATAACATCAACCACATCATCAATAGTAATACGACCAATTAGTTGATTATTTTCATCAACTACAGGGGCGGATATTAAATTTCGTTTTTCAAAAAGGCTAGCAACTTCATTATCATTAGTAGTGGCTAAAATGGGTCTTAAATTCTTATTAATAAGTGAGTCAATATTTTGCTCAGCCTCGTTGGTTAACAAAGTAGAAATATAAATAGAGCCCAAATATTGATAAGTTCTATCAACCACAAACACCTGATCAGTATCAATTGGCATTTCTTTTAACAAGCGCAAGTAACGAATAACTGTGCGCACTGTCACATCACTACGAACAGTAATAATATCAATATTCATCAAACCGCCAGCAGAATTCTCAGGATAATACAGGACTTGTTTTAAATGGTTTTTATGTTTATAATCCAACCTTAATAACAAATTGTGTAATGCAGATTCAGGCAATACAGGAACAATATCAGCCAAATCATCCATATCTAAGCCTTCTGTGGCTTTTACAATACCGTCAACATTCATTTCACTTAACAATTTAGATTGGACATTTTCATTTAAATATTTAAGAATATCACCTTGGGTTTCAGAGTCAATATTCAACCAAAGTTGAGTTCTACCTTTAGGTGGTACACTTTCTAATAGACGAGCAATTTCAGCTGGATATAAAGCTGCAAGTTGGGAAGTGGCTTCTTCATACTCCAAGTCCTCTAAAGATGTCATTAATCTTCGAAGGCAATTTTTAAAAGAAGTGTTTTCAACTTCTGACATGGGCGTTATTCTTATCTGTTGAGCAATATGAATATTTCAATATTTCTTAGATTGTTATTAATTTTTTCTATGATAGTTTAATTTTTCTTTATATTTTCTAATTTGAGCATCTAGCTTATTAACCATTTGATCAATAGAATTGTACATATCGCTACTTTCTGCTTTTGCAAATAAATCTGCACCACTAACATGGATTATTGCCTCGGCTTTTTGTACATCTTTTTCAACCCCTAAAATCATATTAATATTAATTACTTGATTAAAATGATGCTTTATTTTGAATAATTTTGCAAGTGAATATTGTTTAATTGCTTCGGTAATATCAAGATGATGGCCAGAAATATTTAACTGCATACACATTCCTTAAATGTTATTGAAAAATAACTTATATTAAAGCATAACTCCAACCAAATTGTGAAGTATTTGTGCATGCTTAAAGCAAATAAACCCCACTTAAATCCTATTTAAGGTATATAATAACAGTTTTATTTACCTAGAAATTTAGGAGATCAAATGGACGCAAAGAATCAACATTCTAATGAATTAAGTGCAAAAAGAATTGCATTACAAAATACGTTCAGAGCTCATACACAAGCCAATGGCTTTTCCTATGAAGAGTGGATTAATCCACCAATAGGTTCTTTTTATGAAGGTTACAAAAAAGAATTAGATGAAATTAACGATGAAATGGCACCTCCATTAACCTACCAGTCATAATAACTTTCTGATTGGTAATAAAAGGCCCCGTTTCGGGGCTTTTTGCTTTTTTGAGATAAACACAATGTCATATTTAATGTCAAACTATATGCCGCTTAAAGTTACCTTCGTCAAAGGTAGGGGCTGCTATCTAACAGATGACAAAGGCAGGCAATATCTAGATGCACTTTGTGGTGTTGGTGTTGTTGGCCTTGGGCATTGCCATCAAGACATTACAAAAGCCATTCAAACACAGGCTGCGAATTTACTACATACCAGCAATTGGTACCATATTCAACACCAAGAAGACTTAGCTGAAAAGTTATGTCAATTGTCTAATATGGATGCCGCTTTTTTTGCTAACTCTGGTGCTGAAGCCAATGAAGTAGCCATTAAAATTACACGGTTACATGCTCACTCCCAACACATTAACAACCCAACCATACTTACATTTAATCAAAGCTTTCATGGACGCACCATGGCAACACTTTCAGCCACTGGAAATTCTAAAATACAAACAGGTTTTGAACCATTAGTTAGCGGGTTTATTCACATTGACTTTAATAACATTAACGCTATTAAAGTCCATGAAAACAATAACAACATTGTTGCAATTATGCTTGAGCCTATCCAAGGCGAGGGTGGTATTATTATTCCAGACGAGCATTACTTAAACCAAGTTCAAGAAATTTGCTTTAATAACAATTGGTTGTTAATTCTTGACGAAGTACAAACAGGCATAGGTCGTACTGGCAAGCTATTTGCACATTTTTATAATAACATAACACCAGATTTACTCACTTTAGCAAAAGGGCTTGGCAATGGTGTACCAATCGGCGCTTGTCTTACAAAAGGTAAGGCCTCAAAATTACTCACACCTGGTACACATGGCTCTACTTTTGGTGGCAACCCATTGGTTTGCAAAACAGCACTAACCGTATTAGATGTTATTGAAAAAGACAATATTTTAGATAATGTTTTAATGATGGGTGAATATATCACATCAAGCTTTAAAAACAAACTTAAAGATTCAGACAAAGTGCTTGAAATCCGCTCAAAAGGCCTAATGATTGCCATTGAACTAAACCAAGACTGTTCTACGCTTTTACAAAAAGCACTAGACAATCAACTCTTAATTAACATCACCGGGCAATCAATACGCTTACTGCCACCCTTAATTATTGACAAATCTGACGCTGATATTCTTATTAAAAAAGTTAGTGATTTGGTCAATGCTTTATAAGCAGGAAATATCATGATAAAACACTTTATTAATCTGGATGATTTACCAAATCATGATTTAACTCAAATCATTAAACAAGCAATTGCACTCAAAAAGCAATATAAATCTGGAAAAATCAACAAAATATTAGAGCATAAAACATTAGCTATGATTTTTGACAAATCCTCCACACGTACACGTGTTTCCTTTGAAGCTGGCATGACCCAATTAGGTGGACACGCTTTATTTTTATCCGATAAAGATATTCAATTGGGTCGTGGTGAACCAATTATTGACAGTGCAATTGTGATTAGTTCAATGGTTGATGTCATCATGATGCGCATCTCTTCTCATAAGGATATTCATACCTTTGCTGAAAACTCCTCTGTGCCGATTATTAACGCCCTATCTGATGAATCCCATCCCTGTCAACTACTATCCGACATGATGACTTACCAAGAACACAATGGTTCAATTGCCAATAAAACCATAGCTTGGATTGGTGATGGCAACAACATGTGTCACACTTATATGCAAGCAGCAAAAAGCTTTAACTTTAAACTTAACATCGCCACACCTAAAAATTATCAACCAGATCAAGATTTTATTGAAAAATATGCTAATCATATTCATTTATTCACCGATGCACAAAAAGCCTGCCAAAAGGTTGATTTGGTAGTAACTGATGTCTGGGCAAGCATGGGACAAGAGGCTGAACAAACAAAACGTAAAATTACTTTTAAAGACTTTTCTGTTAATGCAGCCTTAATGTCAAAAGCCAAACCTAGTGCTGTATTTATGCATTGCTTGCCTGCACACCGTGGTGAAGAGGTGTCTACTAATGTGATTGATGGTAGTCAAAGCTTGGTTTGGCTTGAAGCTGAAAACCGTTTGCACGTGCAAAAAGCATTGCTATTATATTTATTGAATTAATCATTTTTAAAGCTCTATTGCTTGTTAATAGAACACTTCACGTTTAGACAATTCTAACATTCTTCTTGTGCCAATTAAAATCTCAACAAAAAATACCCTTAGTTGTTAATTTAATTCATGTCTTTATAGCGGAAGATGATACCAATATTAGACCCTTGATCTTGGGTATTTGCTTCAAAGTACATATCAAAACAGGTAGCACAAAACAAATATTTTCTTTTTGCGTAATTCATATTCTTCTATTGGATGAATATTCTGGTTGTAAAAGAATATTATAGTGCCTATATTTGATAGCTAAGACATTTCCCAAGCAAGGTGTACAGCAAGAATACATGATTAATACAGGACATTTGAACCCGATAAACTGTAATCTACTTGAGGTACTGTTTAACCCTTTTTAGAACTTCCCAAGTTTCACGTTTGAGTTGCTCGTTTGTCAAAACCTCACTTGGGTGGTGGGTAACAAAATGCTTATATGAAGATGACTTTAAGTCTGAACTCATCAATAATACTATTTTTGCATTATATTGCTTAAGCATTTGATTTAAATCATTAATGTTAGCGCTAACATATCTAATATTAGATTTTTCAAGTCCAATAGCGCCTAGCATTTTAAATAAAAAATCTTGAGTCTTGCCTATTTTACAAAATGAATGGACGGGGTTGGTTTCAATCGCTAAGCATTGTGTATTAATTTTTGATACGTTTAAATCCTGATTTTTTACTTGAATATGTAAAAACTCAGGTATACCAAACACCTCTAAATAATGAGATCTTAATGACGCATTCATATTTGAGGGTGCTGCGCCTTATTAGTTGCAGCCAGTACTTTATTTAAACCATGAACATAGGCTTTTGCGCTGGCAGTGATGATGTCAGTATCAACTCCTTGCCCATTAACAATACGACCATTACATTCTAAGCGCACGTTCACCTCACCAAGTGCATCTGTACCTTGAGTAACATTTGAAACAGAGTACAATTGCAGATTTATTTTAATGCCTGTCAATGAACTAATCGCAATAAAAGTAGCATCTACTGCGCCTGAAGTATTAGCCGTTGCTGTTTGTTCTTTATCATCAATTGATAGCACGACAGTTGCTGTATTTTTTTCACCCGTTTCCGTGCATACTTTCAAAGACACTAGTTTGATAGCTTCATAAGCCTCTGTTTGTGTTTCAGATACTAATGCTTGCAAATCTTCATCAAAAATTTCATGTTTTTTGTCTGCCAATTCTTTAAAGCGTCTAAAAGCATCATTTAGACCTTCCTCATTATTAAATTCAACACCCAGTTCAGCCAATCTTACTTTAAACGCATTGCGACCTGAATGTTTTCCCAAAACCAATTGATTGGCATTCCAGCCAACATCTTCAGCGCGCATGATCTCGTAAGTCTCACGGTATTTAATCACACCATCTTGATGAATACCTGCCTCATGGGCAAAAGCATTTGCACCAACAATTGCTTTATTAGGTTGCACAATAAAACCTGTCACACTTGAAACTAAGCGTGAGGCTGACAAAATATGCGTGGCGTTAATATCGGTATCACAATCAAAAATATCTTGACGAGTTCGTACTGCCATGACCAACTCTTCTAGTGATGTATTCCCTGCACGCTCACCTAGACCGTTAATGGTACACTCAACTTGCCTTGCACCATTTAGTACAGCAGACAACGAATTGGCTACTGCCAAGCCCAAATCATTATGACAATGCGCTGAAAAAATAGCCTTATCAGAATTTGGCACACGCCCAATCAAAGATTTAATGGTTACACCAAATTGATGCGGAATGTTATAACCCACCGTATCAGGAATATTAATGGTTGTCGCACCTGCATTAATCGTCGCCTCGATAATACGACACAAAAAATCCTCATCTGATCGACCTGCATCTTCTGGCGAAAACTCAACATCATTCGTGTATCGTTTAGCTCGCTTAACAGCGCGAACCGCTTGTTCTACGACCTGATCAGGAGTCATTTGTAGTTTCATCTTCATGTGAATATCAGATGTGGCAATAAAAGTATGAATACGCGATGCATTAGCACCTTTTAACGCTTCTCCTGCACAATCAATATCCTTATCAAGCGCTCTGGACAATGAGCAAATAATCGAATCTTGCACCACATTAGCCACAGTTTGTACAGCTTCAAAGTCTCCCACTGATGCAATAGCAAAACCTGCTTCAATGACATCTACTTGCATTTTTTCCAGCACTTTGGCAATACGTACTTTTTCATCCCTAGTCATGGACGCACCAGGTGATTGCTCACCATCACGAAGGGTTGTATCAAAAATAATTAGTTTATTAGGCATTTAGTTTATAAATTGTGAGAAACAAGATTTTTCAATCGTGCACAAAATAATAATTACTCTAAGGCAATAATCTTAGTGGAAATAAAAAAATGCTTTCTATAGGAGAATAAAATTTAAATTGATTAGTCATACTGAGAGGAATTATAGGGTAAATTCAACCCTTTTTAGTGCGTTTTTTTAAATGACGTCTTTTTCTCACTTCAATTATTGTTGTTAATAGACCTGACAATGCGTAAACAAAAAAGAAAACAAATAAAATAGCACTAGGCTCTAAAGTAACAACAATAATAATTAAGGTGGTAAATAACAATAATTTAAACGAGGATCTACCTTTTAGATTAACCTCTTTAAAGTTATTATAACGAATATTGCTAACCATTAACACGCCAGAGCCAACTAAAATAATCCAACTGGCTAAAATTAAATATTGATCATAATCAGTTACACCAATCACATCAAAGGTCCAAACCAAACCTGCAATTAATGCAGCAGCAACAGGAGAGGGCAATCCTTGGAAATAACGTTTATCCTCAATACCAATTTGTGTATTAAAACGAGCCAAACGAAGTGCACCTGCCGCTACATAGACAAAAGTGGCCAACCAGCCAATTTTTCCTAAATCAGACAACAGCCAAAAATATATCAATAGCGCGGGTGCCACAACAAATGAAATCATATCAGCCATAGAATCATACTGTGCGCCAAATTCACTTTGAGTGTTTGTTAGACGAGCTACGCGACCATCAAGCCCATCCCATAACATGGCAACAAATATTGCAATAGCAGCATCAGTATACTGACCTTTAGTAGCAAGAATAATGGCAAAAAAACCAGAGAACAACCCAAATGTTGTGAGAATATTGGGCAGTAAGTAAATGCCTCTTTTTGCTTTTCTTTCCATTATATGTTATTCGCTAAAACGTCCAATCAAATTGAGAGTTTGATTAAAATGACTAGTTTTTGGATTGATCAACAATCTTATTTTTGTTAATCCAAGGCATCATAGAGCGAAGTGACTCGCCTACTTGTTCAATTTGATGCTTACGTTGGACATCGCGATGCGCTGGAAGCTCGTCCACATTAGCCACAAATTCTTTAGCAAAAGTACCATCTTGAATTTCACTCAAAATCTTTTTCATTTCAGTTTTAGTATCAGCAGTCACAATACGAGGACCGCGAGTAACATCACCATATTCAGCTGTATTTGAGATTGAATAACGCATATTAGCAATACCACCTTCATACATTAAATCAACAATTAACTTTAATTCATGAAGACACTCAAAATATGCCATTTCTGGCTCATAGCCAGCCTCTACTAAGGTTTCAAAACCTGCTTGAACTAAAGCAGTTGTACCGCCACATAATACTACTTGTTCACCAAATAAGTCCGTTTCAGTTTCATCTTTAAATGAAGTTTCTAAAATACCAGTACGACCACCGCCAATAGCGCAGGCGTAAGATAATGAAGTAGCTTTAGCATTACCTGAAGCATCTTGAAATACTGCAATCAGGTCCGGAATACCGCCGCCTTTAACAAATTCTGAACGTACTGTATGCCCAGGTGCTTTTGGAGCAATCATGATAACGTCTAAATCAGTACGTGGTATAATTCTATTATAATGAATGTTGAAACCATGAGCAAATGCTAAAGTTGCACCTTGCTTAAGATTTGGTTCAATACTATTTGTATAAATTTTAGCTTGAAATTCATCAGGCGCTAGAACCATAACCAAGTCTGCCCAATCAGTCGCCTCTTCAATTGATTTAACAGTTAATCCAGCAACAAATGCTTTTTCAGTAGATGCAGAATCAGCTCGAAGTGCAACAACTACTTCAACACCAGAATCTTTTAAGTTATTTGCATGCGCATGACCTTGCGAGCCATAACCAATAATAGAAACTTTCATGCCTTTAATAATATTTAAATCTGCATTTTTATCGTAATATCTGTTCATTTTTTTTCCTCTATTTTTTAACGCCTAATACGCTTTTTGTTAACTTATTTTTTTATACAAACACCCGTCACGCCTGTTCTAGAAACTTCTAAAATTTTTGACACATCTAAGCTTGCTAAAAAATCATTAATTTTTTGACTTCTTCCTGCCAACTCAATTATATAAATATCTTCTGATACATCAACTATTTTGCATGAAAAAGCATCAATTTGTTTCTCAATATCAGCCTGTGTTTGTTGATTGACATCCACTTTAACCAGTAACAACTCACGTTCAATATGCTCAGTGGCAGTTAAATCTATCACTCTAACCACGTCGATCAATTTATTAAGTTGTTTAACAATTTGCTCAATAATACCATCATTGCCAATACTGACAATGGTCATGTGTGACAAAGTTGAATCGTTAGTTGCTGCAACTGTGAATGACTCAATGTTAAACCCGCGAGCAGAAAACAACCCTGCTACTCTAGAAAGAGCACCTACTTCATTTTCTAACAATACTGAAATAATGTATCTCATATTAAATTCAACCCTTTATCATTAGTTGACGTCATTTTATCACGACCTGCTAACAACATTTCGTGGTGTCCTGCACCTGATGGAATCATTGGGAATACATTTTCCGTAGGGTCGGTTAAAATATCTAAAAATACCGTTCTGTCTTTTTCTGTGAATGCTTTAATCAATGCTGGCTTTAAATCTAGCTCTTTTTCGATCTTAATACCTATGTGCCCATAACCCTCTGCTAGCTTCACAAAATTAGGTAATGCATCCATATATGACATTGAATAACGTTTGTCATAAAAAAATTCTTGCCATTGGCGTACCATGCCTAAATAACCATTATTCAGATTGATAATCTTTACTGGAGTGTTGTATTGCAACATAGTGGAAAGTTCTTGTAACATCATTTGAATACTACCTTCGCCTGTTACGCAAACGACATCCATTTCAGGTTCTGCTAATTTTGCACCCATCGCTGCAGGTAGTCCAAAGCCCATTGTGCCTAAACCGCCAGAGTTAATCCAACGACGTGGCTTATCAAATGGGTAATATTGCGCCGCCCACATTTGGTGCTGTCCAACATCACTAGTAACAATCGCCTCACCTTTGGTTATTTCATACAAGACTTCAATCACACTTTGCGGCTTAATTACACCTATTTTAGTTTTATATGCCAATGAATCAACAGCACGCCACGTCTCAATTTGAGCCCACCATTGAGTAATATCAGCCAATTGCTTGTCTTTCAGTGCTTGTATTAATATACTCAAAACATCATTAACTTGTCCGATAATCGATACATCAACACCCACATTTTTACCCACAGAAGACGGGTCAATATCAATGTGGATAATTTTTGCATAAGGGCAGAATTTGTCTAAGTTACCAGTAATACGGTCATCAAAACGCGCACCTACAGCAATAATGCAATCCGAATCGTGCATTGCCATATTAGCTTCGTAAGTGCCGTGCATGCCCAACATACCCAATGATTGTTTATCACTTGCAGGGTAAGCACCCAATCCCATTAAAGTTTGGGTGATTGGAAAACCTGTATGACGAGTAAAAATACGCAGTATTTTATCAGCATTACCAATCACACTACCACCGCCTGAATAAATAATAGGTTTTTTTGCTTGAACGATTAACGTAATTGCCTTGGTTATTTGATCCGCTTCAATCTTTATCTTAGGCTGATATGAACGCATATCAATTGACTTAGGATAATCGCCAAGCTCAAACTCAACCTCAGCAATCGTTGTGTCTTTGGTAATATCAATAAGAACAGGACCAGGACGACCTGTAGTCGCAATATAAAATGCTTTTTTAACAACATCTACCAAATCATTAATATCTCTTACTAAGAAATTATGCTTAACACACGAACGAGTAATGCCAACCGCATCAACCTCTTGGAAAGCATCATTACCAATAACTGCAGAAGAGACTTGACCTGAAACGACAACCATGGGAATAGAATCCATATAGGCTGTGGCAATACCTGTTACTGCATTAGTAAGTCCCGGTCCTGAAGTAACAAGCACTACGCCACACTTACCGCTGGTACGTGCATAGCCATCTGCTGCGTGCATAGCGCCTTGCTCATGGCGAACAAGAATATGTTTAATCTCATTACACGCATTTAGTGCATCATAAATGTGTAAAACTGCACCACCAGGATAGCCAAAGATATACTTAACCCCCTCACTTTTAAGACTGTTAATTAATATTTGAGCACCATTTAACTTCATTATTTTTCAGTGTGAGCGTAAAAAACCTATTAATTATACCTAATGAAATGTCAGCATAAACCTACTATTACAAGGAATTTTTCCAATCTTCAGAATAAAATTGAATGGGTGAGCCTTCTTCTTCGAATGTTTCAATAGACCATGTATCTGGTTTTGCTAAGATAACTGATAATAGTTGATTGTTAAGTAGATGCCCTGTCTTGTATCCTTCATAATGTCCAATTAGATTGCTACCTAATAAATACAAGTCACCAACAATATCCAAAATTTTATGCTTAACAAATTCATTTTGATAACGCATTCCATCTTCATTTAAAACATCATCATCACTCAAAGCAATTGCATTGTCCATACTGGCGCCTAATGCCAAATTTTGCCTTTGCATCATTTCTACATCTTTCATGTAACCAAAAGTTCTGGCACGTGAAATTTCTTTTAAATAGCACTGTTTAGAAAAATTAATACTCAACTTCTGCCCACTTTCTTTAACTTTTTTATGATCAAAATCAATCTCAAGTGACACTTTAAAACCTTCATATTTAGATACTTGTGCCCATGAATCACCATTTTCCACCCGTATAGTATCTTTGATGACAAAAAACTTTTTATAGGCATCTTGTTCTTTAATACCAGCAGATTGAACTAGAAAAATAAAAGGAGCAGATGAGCCGTCCATAATTGGCACCTCAAACGAATCAAGTTCTACTAAAACATTATCAATCCCAAGGGCTGAAAATGTACTCATCAAATGTTCAACCGTTGACACTTTAACACCTTGATTTTCAAGCCCCGTAGAAAGTACTACTTCATTAACAAACGCACTATGCGCACGTACCAATTTACCACCAACATCCATGCGCCTAAACACCACACCATGGTCTTCTTTTGCAGGAATTAAAGTCATATTTACAACACTGCCACTATGAATGCCAACACCTCTGGCTTTCACTTCTTTTTTAATGGTTCTTTGTTTAATCACAATATTTATAATTCCAATAATGATTTTATTTTACTCACAAAGTTAGTTTGTTGGTACGCTTGCACTACTTCTAAATAAGCGTTATTATCAGCATGCATCAATAAACCTAATGCGCAAGTATAAATAGGGTTGGAAACAATCATATCTTTACCTGTGATTTTATTCACATTAACTTTAGCCAGCTTAGTTCTTATTCTAAAAAAATTAACAAACAACCCTTCACAACCATCTATTAAAGACACGCCACCTGTTAATACAAATCCTGATTTAAGCGATCTATCTAACTTTTTAGTTTTTAGATTTTGCTTGATCGAGTGGCAGATATCTAAATAAGAATTTTCTATGACTTCAACTAAATTGTGTAATGATAAATAGCGATTTTCAATAGAATCCAACTGTTTTAACTGGATTAATTTATCTACTGGTGCTATCTTTAATTGGGCATATCCATGTTCAATTTTGAGTCTTTCTGCCTCTTTAAATGAGGTATTAAAGGCATTGGCAATATTTTGGGTAATTTGATTGCCGCCCATTTTAAAAACATGACTATAAGCAATACCACCGCCCATAAACACAGAAATATTACTCACACCTGCCCCCATATCAAGCAAGCAAACACCGCTATCTTTCTCATCCTGAGTAATACAAACTCTGCTACTGGCTATAGAATTCAAAACAACTTCACTAAGTCCTAAGCCACTTTTTTCAACTGCTTGATGGATGCTATTCATGGCTTGGTTTGAAACAATGCTTACATGCACTTGAGCACCCAAAACAGTTGCCTCAAGTCCAATTGGCTGGTCAATTGTTGCTGTATCTTGGTCAATAGTAAAGCGATTAATACTCGCACTCAGCATTTGCTTATTAGCAGGCATAGGTGTAGCTGATGCCGTCTTAATTGCCTCAATAACATGTTCTTTGGTGATTTTTTTACCGCTAACTGATATTTGTCTATCCTGATTAATCGTACTTAGATGCAAATCACAAATATTAGTGGATACATTATGGATTCTAGTATTACAACTAAGATAAGCAGCTTTCACCACCTTTAATATTGCTTTTGTCACTTTATCAATATCAACAATCAGCGCATTTTTTACCCCATCTGATGGTCCAATACCATGGCCAAATACCTCTATTTTGCCATCTTCCTCATCAGCAATTAACACTACAATCTTGCTTGTACCTATGTCAATACTTGCAAAAAAATTATCACTATTGGTCATTATTTTTATCCGTATATTCTAACCATTCATACAGGTGCTCAAACTTAACTATTTTACCACTTAACAAACGTTTAAATTTTTTAGCATTTTTTTGCCCATGATACAAACCAAAAATATGCCGTGTCATAGATCTAATTAGTACAGAATTAGCATGTTGAACTTTCATATATTCAATGAATGCTAATAACACTTGTTCACGACTCAATATTGATGATTTTTTCTGGTAGATCAAACCATCAACTTTTCTTAATAGATAAGGCTGATGATACACTGCCCTGCCCAACATAACACTATCCACGTGTTCTAAATGCTGTAATGAACTTTCCATGTCCATAATGCCGCCATTTATACCAATAGCAAGATGAGGAAAGTCTCGCTTAATCTGATACACTCTCTCATAATTAAGTTTTGGTACACTACGATTTTCCTTAGGACTCAAACCTTTTAGCCAAGCTTTTCTTGCATGAATCACAAGATTATCACAACCAGAACTTTCAACTGTTGCAACAAAATTAACCAATTCATCGTAGCTATCCATATTATCCACACCAATACGTGACTTAACCGTAATTGGCACATCTACCATTTGTCTCATTGCATCAACACATTGCGCCACAACCTGCGGTGTTTGCATCAAACACACTCCAAAGTTACTTGATTGCACTCTATTAGAAGGGCAACCTACATTAATATTGATCTCATTATAACCCCAATCTTGCGCTATTTTTGCTGCTTGCGCCATCTCTTTTGGCTCACTGCCACCTAATTGCAACACCAGCGGATGTTCGCACACATTAAAATCCAACAAACGGTTTTTATTCCCATAAAGTATCGCTCTAGCTGTTACCATTTCAGTCCAAAGTTGAACATTTTTTGATATTAGCCGATAAAAATATCGACAATGTCTATCCGTCCAATCCATCATTGGCGCTACTGAAAATTTACTATGATAATTCATAAACCAACGTTTTAATCACAAAATCAACACTTGTATGTACTACTTCAGCTCGATTACTACTAAACTGTTTAATGCTAGTAAAACATCTTTTTAAAGTACAAAAACCGAAGCAAACCATACCTATAGGTTTATTTTTTATACCGCTAGTAGGTCCAGCAATGCCTGTGATTGCTACACCAATATTAGCAGATGAGTTTTTAATTACACCACGTACCATCTCTAATGCAACTTGCTCACTAACTGCACCAAACCTGTCTAGCGTTGTAGACTTAACACCCAGCATATCAATTTTAGCTTGGTTAGAATAAGTAATAAACCCTCTGTCAAAATAGGATGATGAGCCACTCTGGCTCGTGAGTAATGCAGATAAGTTGCCACCTGTACAAGATTCAGCTACTGCAATGGTGAGAGACTTTTGTTTTAACAGGGTAATTAATGTGTTCACTTTAGTGCTGCTTGAATAATTTCAAAAATATTATTAGATAAATTCTCAATAGCTAAAATTTTCTCTAATTGTTGTTTTTGTAAGGCTTTTAATTTTGGGGTAAATCGCTGCCAATGATTGTAAACTGAAGTTAATTTTGCGCCTATTTGTGGATTTGACTGGTTAAGCTTAATGATAATATTAGTTAAAAGTTCATAGCCTTGTTGATTATGAAAATTAACGTAATTTTGTGAAAAACTACCTATAACACTACGCAAACGGTTTGGTGTGTTAAATGAAAACAATTTGTGTTGCATGAGGACCTTAATGCTTTCAACATTGGCTGTTGACGCAGACGATTGAATAGAGAAATATTTATCCATAACTTGTGTATCATTTTTAAACTCATGATAAAATCCATCAAGTGCGATATTTTTATACGAATTATCACTAACTATTAACGCCTTTAAACTCGCCATTTTATCATTCATACAATTGGCTGATTTAAATTGCTCAAAGGCTAACTCAAATTCACCACTGATTGCTAGATAATATAAGCAAATATTTTTTAATGCTCGATTTCCAACAGCTTCAGGCGTTAACTCATAAGGTTGATAAATGTTAAGCTTTGAATAAATTTTGCTAAACAATAACTTAAACCTCTCAATAATTTTATTAATTACTTTTTCACGCTTGTCATGAACCTCAAATACGTCAATAATCTCTTGTTGCTGATGTAAAAATTGTTCAGATGGTAGGGTTAAAATTTCACATATTAAGGATTTATCTTGTACAAGCGATACACAGCTACCATCTAGGAAAGTGTTTTTTAGAACTTTTTCAATGGCATCAAAAAACAAATCTTGGTTAATACTTGAAGGTATTAGGATTAAAGACAGCCATAATTGCTGCGCATTATCCCACTGATTAAAAGCATCAGAATCATGCCTAACTAAAAATATTTTTTGTTTGAAAGTTAAATCAGATTTCAGTTTAATGGGCGCACTAAAACCTCGCAACCATGAGGGTGTTGGCTCTACATCCATATTGTTGAAAATAAATATTTGCTCCTTGTCTTTAACTGTTAATATGCCACTTTCAAGTTTAGTGCCAGTATCATCAAGTAGTGCAAATCTAAGCGGAAAAAAATAATCACATTGCGAATGCTGTCTAATGAAAACTTTAAACGTTTTATCATTGTGATTATAATCAGAGACAATGCTGACTTCAGGTGTACCAGATTGCGAATACCAATACATAAATTGATCAAAATCAAAATTATTAGCATCGCTCATACTTTGAATAAAGTCATCAATAGTGACGGCATCACCATCAAATCGCTGAAAATATAATTGCATACCTTTTTGAAACCCAACCTCACCTAGAAATGTATGTACCATGCGAATAATTTCTGCACCTTTTTCATAAACAGTTAAGGTGTAAAAATTATTCATCTCGATATAATGCTCTGGTCTGACTAGATGCTGCATTGAACTCATGTCTTCTGCAAATTGCAAAGTGCGTAGAGTATTCACGTCTTCAATACGTTTAATAGAACGTGTATGTAAATCTGAGGTAAATTCTTGATCTCTAAAAACTGTTAAGCCTTCTTTTAAACTAAGCTGAAACCAATCTCTACAAGTAACTCTATTTCCTGTCCAATTATGGAAATACTCATGACCAATCACTGCTTCAATATCAATAAAATCTTTATCCGTTACTGTGTCTATACTAGCTAATACGTAAGTAGTATTAAAAATATTCAACCCTTTATTTTCCATTGCACCCATATTGAAATCATCAACGGCTACAATCATATAAATGTCTAAATCGTATTCAAGTCCAAAGCGTTTCTCTTCCCAAGCAAATGAACGCTTTAGTGCCGCCATAGCAAATTGGGTTTTATTAATATTATGCGCTTGAACATAAATCTTTAATGTTACTTCATTGCCTGATAATGTGATGTAAGTATCCTCTTTGAGTGCAAAATTACCCACCACTAAAGCAAATAAATAACAAGGCTTTGGCGTAGGATCATGCCAAGTTGTACTGCCATTTATTTGCTTGATTAAATTACCATTACTGAGCAGTACTAGATATTTTTGTTTATCAGCTTTGATGTGAGTAGTAAACACACTTAACACATCAGGTCTATCTAAATAATAGGTAATTTGTCTAAAACCATGTGCCTCGCATTGCGTACAAAAATTACCATTAGATTGATATAGACCATAAAGACTAGTATTTTTTTCTGGGTGAATGCAATTTTTAATCTCTAAAATAAACTCATCAGCAAGGTTATTGATCTCAAGCCCTTGTTCAACCAACTTATAATCAGGCTTGGCCTTATCAACTAAAATAGAAATCAACTCAAGGTCGATACCATCTAAAAACAAAATATTAGTTTTTTTATTGGACTTCGGATTTTTATAAAAACTAATCTTAGAAGTAACGATAGTTTGCGTTTCAGTTAAATCAAACTCAAGTTCTGTGGTATGAATTAAATACTCACTAAGTGTATAGTCTTTACGATAAATAGGCTGCAGTTTATTCATTTTATTAAAAATTTAGAGACTATGCTTTCAAGTGTTTTATTAATATAGTTAGGTAGCAGCGTATATATAGCACAAACGCTAAAGTCGTTGTGGCAATACCAATATCACCAACCATAATATCACTAAACCAGTGAGCGCCGGCCATCGGCCTTAACATGAAAAAACCAGAACAATAATAAAAATGAGCCAACGCCATCGATTATGAACAAAAAATAAATAATATCCAGGCCAAGTAAATAAAACCGCAGCATGGTCTCCTGTAAAGCTATTTTCAGACATGTATTTTAAACCTAAACTAAGGAATCATCAAAAACAAACAAAGTGCTGAATTTGCAACTAGTATAGGGTTTTTCTACCTAAATTTGTATACTTCACATATTAGATTCATTATCTCACGTATAAACAACATTGAAACTAACAAAATAATAAAGCCAATCAGCCCTATCATTTTGTATTTATTTTTAAATAAACCATCATTAAAGTAAAAAACAAACCAATAAAAAATAGCGGAATAAAGTCAGCAACCAGAACACTGAGTATTGCCAAAAAAATCATTCCATATTGAGTGAAATTCAACAAGTTATTGATTAAGTGCAGTAAACGTCTGACGTTCTAAATAATCCCAATATTTTCGGATAGTAACATTGTTCCAATTAAATAACAACAAGGGGAAAAGTTAAGGATAAAAAAGATTTAAATTAAAATTGATATGTTTTCATAAAATGAAAAAAAATAAAAATATGCCTAAAGTTAATCTATAGATAACAAATGGCATCATACCAACTGCATCTATTAACTTGATAAAAAAAACAATGGTTACATAAGCACTAATTGCTGCAACCACGAAGCCCATGGCCAATAAACTAACATTCACCAATTGCGCCTGATGATACAAATCAATCAATATAAGTATTAATGACAGGCTAATCACAGGAATGGATAATAAAAATGCAAATTGTATTGATAATTTTCTAGATAGCCCCACCAACATACAAGCCGTGATTGTTATTCCTGATCTAGAAGTTCCTGGAATTAATGCTAAGGTTTGCGCCATACCGATAAAACCAATATCTACCCAACTAATTGTACTTTTTTGATTTTTATTTCTATGACTAAACCAACTGGCAAAGCCTAAAAGCACGCCAAATACTAGTGTTGCATAAGCAATAATTTCTACTGAACGCAAATCAGTTGCAATAGAATCTCTAAATATCATACCAACCAGTCCTACTGGAATAGTACCTAATAACACACCCCATGCCAACTTTGATTCTCCAATGGTTTGACGTTTAATTATTGAGTGATAAAAATCAAAAAACAAACACTTAATCATAGCTTGATAATAAAATATCACCGCACTTAAAGTACCCATATGTACCACCACATCAAATGCTAAACTTTGATCAGTCCAATTGGTTAATTCTGGCACTAAAATTAAATGCGCTGAAGAGGAAATAGGTAAAAACTCACTTAAACCTTGAACCAATGCCAAAACGATTGTTTGGAAAATATTCATATTTTATAAAAGCCTTTTACAATTTATTGCTTAAGTCTTGTTCAATAAATCCTGTTAATTTTATCGATAGTTTTTTACTTAAAGCTAACACTTTAAAACTCTCGCCCATTGCGCTAGGTAAAACCAATTGTTTAACTTGTTGCGCTAAATTGATATATTTATTTTCATCTAGCTGTTCAAACAAATACTCATCAATGCCCAATGAAATCAAAAATAACGCCTGTGTTGCATAACCACTAACCTTAAAACCACTAACACTTGCCTGATCGGCAATATCAGAAAAATTAACCGATGTAGTAATATCTTGCTCTCCTATATTTACAAACGGGTTTTCACTCGCCTTATGTTGATAATAGCACCTTAAGGTGCCGTTTAACCTTTGTGGATGAAAATATTCATTTCTACCCATGCCATAATCAATCAACAATACTAGTACCTCATTGGTAGCCATATATAATGAGTTAATCCACGCCATGGCACGAAGATTGACTTCAGTTTTATAATCTTCAACCATATTATTAGGCAAGAGTGTCTTATCACTTTGATAAGGTAAATCAAATATTTTCCAACAAAATTCATTTCCACAATAATCAACACCTAATTCATAAAATTGGTTATTTTTATAGACAATGCGTTTTGCTGGCATGGCATCTAACACTTCATTAGCAATCACTACACCAGAAAAATCTGCTGGCAGTTCATCAAGCCAAACCACTCTATCCATTAATTCTGGTAATATTTTATTAATGGCTTGCGCTTGCCTGTGTTTAAGTTCAGCACTTAACTCTAAAATATAGTACTTCTTTGGTAGGCTGTTTAATCTTCCTAGTTTGAAAAGTATCTGAGTAGCAAGAACACCACTACCAGCACCAAACTCTAAAATATCGTTAGTGCCATTTAACACCTGCGCACATTGACGGGCTAAGCAAAATCCAAATAAATCTGAAGTTTCTGGTGCGGTAATAAAATCACCCCTTTCGCCAAATTTTTCCAAACCCGATCGATAGTAGCCCAATGTAGGATGATAAAGTGCCAAATCCATAAATTCATCGAAACTTATAGGGTTAGCATTTTGTATAATAGTGTTTTTAATAATTTGTTCAAGACTCACTTGGCGTATTTTATATGAAAACAGCGTTAGTCACAGGCGGGGCACATAGAATTGGTGCGCAAATTTGCCATACCTTGCACAAAAATAATTACCATGTGATTATTCATTACAGAAATTCATCAAAAGATGCTAAAAACTTGACAAATAAGCTTAACAACATTCGCCAAAATTCTGCTAGTACCTTGCAAGCTGAATTATCCAACATTCAAGAAGTTAGTAAACTTTGCGATATCATTAAGTCACTTAATCTTTTAGTTAACAATGCATCAGTGTTTTACCCAACACCCGTCAGTAAATTAAATCAGCATGACTATCAATCCATTATGGACACCAATGTTATGGCTCCTTTATTTTTATCCAGCACTTTAAGTGATAAATTAGCTCAAAACCAAGGTTGCATTATCAATATTGTAGATATTCATAGCGAGCGTCCTTTAAAAAATTATGCAATTTATAACATTTCTAAAGCAGCCATTGCTATGACGACCAAAACACTAGCTAAAGAATTAGCGCCTAATGTTCGTGTTTGTGGAATATCTCCTGGGTCAATTTTGTGGCCAGAAAATACAGCTGAACTTAAACAAGTTCAAAAAGACAAAATACTAAAAAAAATTGCACTAAAAAAGCAAGGTAGTGCGCAAGATATTGCTGATACTATTTTATTTTTAGCCAATTCTACCTATATTACTGGGCAAATTATTAATGTTGATGGCGGTCGTACACTTAACCAATAAGGGTTTTTGATAAATCTCATACTATTTTATGATATAATTCGTAAAATTGATGTTTAAACTTCCATCATCTAAAAAGATTGTTTCAAATATTTTTAGTGCCAAAAATAAATAAGAAATACTACAAATATTTTTGAACTTTTTGTTGCCATACAAAAATAAATTAACTATTTTTGAGTGATTAAATAAAAAGAATTACCCCTAAAGGGGTAAGTTTTTAATTATTTTATGATAAGAATAAATCACATTTCAACACTAAATCAGCACACCAGTGTTGAGCCTTTATATGCGCAACAAAATCCATTCACACTAGGACTTAATCATGAATCATATTTTAATCAATGCAATTTATTCCGAAGAAATCAGAGTAGGTATTGTCAAAAACAAAAAACTAACTGGCCTTAATATAGAAACTAGCCTTAATAAAAAAACTAAAGGTAATATCTATCATGGCAAAATTTCTCGAGTAGAACAATCACTAGAAGCAGCATTCGTTGACTACGGTAAAGAAAAGCAAGGATTTTTACCTTTTAAAGAAGTTGCAGAAACGTTACACAATGATGTCAAAGCTAAAGGTGAAAAACTAACTATTTCTGATGTTTTAAAAGAAGGGCAAGAAATTATTGTTCAAATTGAAAAAGAAGAGCGTGGTAATAAAGGTGCAGCACTCAGCACTTATATCAATCTTGCTGGTGCTTATATGATTTTAATGCCAAATAATCCGAAAAATCATGGCATATCAAGACAAATAGTCGCTTTAGATAGACAATCTTTAAAAGAAATTATTAGCAAAATTATTCTACCTAACCATTCAGGTTTAATTATTCGCACTGCAGGTTCTGGTAAAAGTTTTGAAGAGTTGCAATGGGAAGTGGATTATCTTTCTGACTTATGGAAATCAATTAATACAGCGACTTTAACACGCAGCGCGCCTTTCTTAATTTATCAAGAAAGTGATATTATTATTCGTACATTACGCGATCATCTTCGTTCTGATACTGACAGTGTTATTATTGACGAATTAGAAGCTTTTCAAAATGCCAAAGAATTTGTCAGTTTTGTGTTGCCACATTACCTGGACCGCATAAAGTTTTTTGATGTTTCTGAACATTCTTTATTTAACCATATGGGCATTGAAGCTCAGGTTAAAAGCGTATTTAATCGAGAAGTATCGCTACGAACAGGCGCCATCATTGTCTTTGATCCGACTGAAGCACTTACTGCCATTGATATCAACTCTGCTCGCGCTACTAAAGGTGCTGACATTGAAGAAACCGCTTATAACACCAACCTTGAAGCAACTAAAGAAATTGCTCTACAACTACAATTAAGGGACATTGGTGGATTGGTCGTGATTGATTTTATCGACATGGCTTCTGAAGAACATAGAGTATCAATCGAAAAAGCCATGGAAAAAGCCACTAATGCAGATCGAGCGCGTATCCAAATCGGCACTATTTCTCAATTTGGTTTACTTGAAATGTCAAGACAACGCTTGATGAATTCAGTCACTGAATCAGTCGAAAAACCTTGTTCTGCTTGTCATGGTCGTGGCACTACACCAACCATTCCAACTTTAGCATTAACCATTTTAAGACAGCTTGAAGACGGTTGTAATGCTGCCAAGCAAACAGCACACTTAACCATTCAATCAAGTATAGAAGTCATTACTTACATTTTGAATGAAAAACGTCAAGAAATAATAAAATTAGAGGGCAAGCATGGCATTAAAATCACCTTACTACCCAATCCATATATGCAATTTCCTAATTTCACCATTAATAAACAAAAAGGAAGTAAAAGGTCACAGCATAAAAGCTATCAAAGTATTTCAAAGCCACAACATGTACTAGCCGAGAATGGTCTTTCAGATCAAGCTGAAATTCCAGCTATTAATGTAAATAGACCTAGCACGCGCGTTCCTGAAAAGAAAATTTCTTTATTTGAGAAAATAAAAAATGTTTTGTTTGGAAGGAAGAAAAAACAACCCAATAAACATAGAATAAATCCTAACAATAGGAGGCCCAATGTGAATAACAATCAAAATAATACTACCAAACAACAAAAATCTCAATAAAAACTGAAGTGAATAAAAAGTAAGATTAATAATGTATAAATTTGCTGTTTTTGGCAATCCAATTAAACATAGTTTATCGCCAAATATTCACATTCAGTTTGCTCAACAGACTGGGTTTGAAGTTAGTTATGATAAAATCTTAGCACCTATTGATGATTTTTCATCTTCGGCACAAGCATTTATCAATCAAGGTGCAAATGGTTTTAATATTACTGTGCCTTTTAAACTAGATGCATTTAAATTTGCAAGTGAACTTACACTAAATGCTCAAATAGCAGGTGCAGTTAATACTATAAAAATAGAACAAGATAAAATCATTGGTGAAAATACTGATGGTATTGGGCTAGTCAATGATTTAACTCACAATCTTGGTATTGAATTAAAAGATAAAGTTATCCTAATTTTAGGTGCAGGTGGTGCAACACAAGGTATCTTATTGCCTCTTTTAAAACAACAGCCCAATCACGTTATGATTGCCAATCGGACCCCTTTTAAAGCAATTAAATTGGCTAAAGACTTTGCTAAATTTGGCAAGACTTGCGGTTTTGATTTGGATAAAATTAAACACGACCCTGTTAATATTATTATCAATGCCACCAGTACATCACTTTATGGGAAAATGCCTGATATCGCCTCTGGCGTTGCCAATAATGCAATTTGTTACGATTTAATGTATGGCAAACAAACGCCATTTATGGATTGGGCAACAATCAACCATGGCTCAATGATTAGCGATGGCTTAGGTATGTTGATTGAACAAGCAGCAGTAGCTTTTGAATTTTGGACAGGTGTAAAACCTAATACTGAACAAGTTCTAAGTAATTTAAGGAGCTAGACGCTCAATTCTCCACTTATCTTCGCTTAATTGATATATAAATCGATCATGCAATCGATTTTCTCTGCCCTGCCAAAATTCAATCTTTGATGGTATGACACGATAACCACCCCAAAAATCAGGTAATGGCACCTCACCTTTACTAAATTTAACCTTCATTGATTCAAATTGAGATAATAATATCTGTCTTGAAGATAAATTTGATGATTGTTGCGATGCCCAAGCACCTAGTTGAGATGCTTTTGGTCTGGAAGAAAAATATTTTAAAGATTCAAACGTGTTGACTTTTTTTACATAACCAGAAATCTTGATCTGCCTTTCTAAGGCCAACCATGGGAATAATAAAGCCACATTTGGATTGATTTGAAGTTGTTTAGATTTTTTAGAATTATAGTTTGTAAAAAATACAAAACCATGTCTATCAAAGTATTTGAGCAATACAACTCTAATGCTTATTTCACTATCATCACTTGTTGCTAAACTCATGGCACTTGGTTCAACCACATTTGCTTCTTGGGCTTGTTGAAACCACAACTTAAACTGTTCAAAGGGATTACTACTCAAATCAGCTCGATTTAAGCCACTTTGAGTAAATTCATGCCTAAGACTGGTTAAATCAATTTTCATTAAAATGGTAAAAATTTGTGTTTTTTATCTTGTGTTAAATGATGAGAAATTAGATACTTAATAGGTGGAAAATGCTCGACAAACTTAAGCACAAATCGCCTTACTTGTTTAATCACTGGCGTATCATTAGTAAATAGTGCCACAATACCATTAGTACCAAAAAACATCAATCTAGTTAAATTAATATGCTTTTTCTCATACAACTTTAGTAATGATTCAGCACCAATATCTTGGCCATTATCCAAAGCCTCATTAACCAATTTTGCTAATATATCTTGCCCTCTTAATCCTAAATTAAACCCATGCGCAGTCACAGGGTGCATACCTACTGAAGCATCACCAATTAGAGCAAAACGCTTCGCGATAAAAGTTTGTGCATGTGTTGCAACTAAGGGATAGGAATGGCGCTCACCTACTTGCATCATCTGCCCTAATTCACCTTTAAACGATTGCGTCATCATTTGATTAAAATCAACCTCACTCATCTCAAGCATTGCTTGAGATTGATCAGTTTTAATTGTTAATACAACAGACGAAAACTTGTCTACCATTGGTAATAATGCCAGTGTTCGCCCATAATAAAAGCGCTCTAAAGCAACATTGTTATGTGATATTTCATGACTCATCTGGGTAACAATCATCACTTTGGAAAAATCCTTCATTAGGGCTGGAATACCAACTTTTCGACGAATGTCTGAAAAACGACTGTCGGCAGCAATGACTAATTTAGTCTTAATCTTATCACCGTTAGATAAAATAACTTGTGAATAATCCTCCAATTGAGTTACATTTTTAACACTTATATCAGTGATAATATCAATATTTTTTGCCTGTTTAACCTTTGTATAAAGTGCTTTTCTGATTTGATAATTAGGCACCAAATAACCCAAAGCATCTATTGAAGTATTCTTAATTGTAAAATTTAACAAAGAAGATGAATCTCCATCAAACACTTTCGCTTCTTTTAAAAGAGAGACTTCTGCCTGATTAATCAAATCCCAAACACCGAACTTCTTTAAAATTTTTAATGATAAATGCGTTAATGCAATTTCTCTACCATCTACTTGAGGATCAGCAATAGAATCAAGACTTGATCTTTCAATCAATAGCACTTTAACATTAGAATCAAACATAGCACTAGCAAAACTTAAACCTACTGGACCACCACCAATAATTACAATATCAATTTTCATTAAACAAAAAAATTTGAGATAATAGGCTTATTATAACCATGAGTACTTGCCATGATTTATGTTGTTATCTAATTTAATCATACTATCTATTTGATAATTAATTCACAAATTAGTGGCTTTAGTCTTAAACCTTTATTACTATATCACCTCTACCCTTAAAAAAACAACACAAACTAACAACCCACGGCATTTATCCGCCTATGTATATCAGTGCATTATTATCTTCAGGCTTAATGCTCATTCAATTTCTCAATTGCTGATTCTAATTTTTATTATTGATTTGATACTTAAATTAAATTTAGAAGAAAAATTGCTTAATAAACGTTTTAAGCAATATAAAAACTATACAAGTATATTTTTACCTTTTGCAACCTATTAAGTAATGCTTTTTTGTACATAATAAACACCTTATATTGAGAAAGTTTGTGGTCTTTTCTAACTGCAACGATCATAAATTGATAAGTCTTATTCAAATTTTTATCAACAACTTGAGTTTGATCATAATGCCTAATATAGTTTGTACATCCAAATCAATCAACTTTAGTACATACTCAAACGCACTGAAAGCCTTGGTATAATTTTGCTCTACATCATCATAATATTGCATACTTCTATCATACAAATCTCTACTAGAGAATACGGAAAAGTTCAATAAGAGCAACATAACAACTAATTTTAAATCTTTGTAACAAGAAAAAATGCAAGCATTGTGAATGATTCCTATCATTTGTATCAAATGACTTTTAGTTTCACACTATTTTTAATTAGTCCAATATGTAAAAATAACCGCAAATATAAATTATTTCAACTTAAAAATAAACATATCTTTTTAAAAATTGATCTGGTTTTAACCTCTCTAGTTTTAACATGAAGAAACTTTACTTAAAAAAAATACTTTTTATTCTAATAAATCTGTGTTTAAAAAATTAAGAGTTTTGATGGTAGTCGCGAGTGAATTCGAATCACCGACCCCTACCATGTCAAGGTAGTGCTCTAACCAACTGAGCTACGCGACTAAAAAAATGGATTTTATACTTAAAAACAACTTTTAATAATCAATTGAATATCTTGTGCCGCTCGGTATGGACTAGTGGCATTTTTGATTGGACGACCAACAACAACATAATCTGATTTTGACTTAAATGCGGTTACCACGTCAACCACGCGTTTTTGATCGTCATTATTAGTCACAGGGCGAATACCTGGAGTAACAGCAATTAATTTGTTATCAACATATTCACGTAAAAATGGCACTTCAAGGCCTGAAGATACTACACCATCACAGCCTGCTTCAAAAGCGCGTTTGGCACGAGAAATAACCAATTCTTGCACATCACAATCAAAACCTAAATCATCTAAATCACCTCTATCAAGACTGGTGAGTGCAGTTACTGCTAAAATTTTAAGTTCACCTTTATTTTCAGAAGCTTTTTCCATAAGCGCTTGATTACCATGAATAGTAGCAAAAGTAGCCCCATATTGGCTTAAACGTTTAATTGTTCTACCTACAGTTTCTGGTACGTCAAAAAACTTCAAATCTATAAAGACTTGCTTATCTTTTTCTAATAACCAATCAAGCAAGCTAAAGTATTGTCCTGTCATTAATAATTCCATGCCAATTTTATAAAAATTAACACTGCCATCCAGTTGGATAACTAAATCTTTAGCTTGTTCAACTTCTGGTACATCTAGGGCAAAAATAAGCCTGTCTTCAACCTTGATGTTTTTCATGTAATTTTGAAATAAATACTACGTAAAAAAATATCTGAATTATACTATGATTTCAATTACGAAGTTTTGTAAAACATAAGTTCACTTTAAAAAATACTCGATACCCATACGAATAAGAGTAGATAAAAAATAATGTAAAGATTTCAATGAATAGTCATATCATGGATAATAATCACATTGTCTTCGTAGCTCAGCTGGATAGAGCAGCCGCCTCCTAAGCGGCAGGTCATGTGTTCAAATCGCATCGAGGACACCATTAAAGATCTCAAAATATAACAAAAACTCTAGTATTAGGTGCTATATACTCTATTGGTCTGTTATTAATTTCAATTGTGACAAATTTAATTGGTATTATCATTGACATAGTTTGGGCATTTTTTGAGGCCTTTAATGGTGACTTTGTGATTTGTTTAGCTGTATAACAAACTGACTAAATAGACAGGTATAATTAGAATTTTTTCTGAAATTATTATGAATCAAGGTTAATGCTTGTGTGGATCAGTACAATTTAAGCTACATCAAAAAATTATCGATATTGTCATATACCATTGTTCTAAATATCGAAAAGTTCAAGGCATGGTCTTTTGTAACGAATGGTAATATAAAAAATGAAAACTTTGAGTTTATAAGTGGTGAAAACAAATTAACTAAATTTAAAGAAAATGTCAACAAAATCGATTTTTTTTTGTAAAACTTGTAATTTACCCTATGGCAAAGCTAAAAAATAATTCAAACTACGTAAAAATTAGACTAGTCATAATTACAAATGATATAAAAGAGTTTATTGGAAAACATATTTTCACAAACTAAAAAGTAAACTGGATAATATTTGTGACACGATTGTCCAAACAAGGAGTAGTAAATGAGTGGTAATACGATTGGAAAATTATTCACAATCACCACAGCAGGCGAATCTCACGGCGAAGCATTAATTGGCATTGTGGATGGCTGCCCGCCAAGACTGGCACTTACTGAAGCTGATTTACAAGGTGATTTAGACCTTAGAAAGCCAGGCACTTCTTGTCATACCAGCCAACGTCATGAAGAGGATTTAGTGAAAATATTATCTGGCACGTTTGAAGGAAAAACAACGGGCACAACAATTGCACTCATCATTCAAAATACCGACCAACGTTCTAAAGACTATGGCAATATTAAAGACACATTTCGTCCTGGCCATGCTGATTACACCTATGATCAAAAATACGGCTTTAGAGATTATCGTGGTGGTGGACGCTCTTCTGCAAGGGAAACTGCCATGCGTGTTGCTTGTGGTGGTATTGCTAAAAAATATTTAAAACAAGTATACGGTATTGAAATTAAAGGCTATTTATCTCAATTAGGTCCTATTAAGGCTGAAAATTTTGATTGGTTTGAAGTGCACAATAACCCATTTTTTTGCCCTGATGCTAGCAAAGTTAGGACATTAGAAGAATATATGGACGCTTTACGAAAATCAGGCGATTCAGTGGGCGCTAGAATTAATATCACAGCAAATAATATGCCTGTCGGATTAGGGGAGCCTATTTTTGACCGATTAGAGGCAGATATTGCCCATGGTATGATGAGTATTAATGCCGTAAAAGGTGTTGAAATTGGCGCTGGATTTAAAGCAATTACTCAAAAAGGTACTGAACATCGTGATGCCATTACTCTATCAGGTTTTAAGTCAAATCATGCCGGTGGTGTTTTGGGTGGAATTAGCTCAGGTCAAGATATTTTGGTGTCTATTGCACTAAAGCCAACTTCAAGTTTACGTTTGCCAATTGAAAGTATTGATAAAAATGGAGAACCTATTGAAGTGGTTACTAAAGGCCGTCATGATCCTTGTGTAGGTATTCGTGCAACACCTATTGCTGAAGCCATGTTAGCAATAACCATTATGGACCATGTTATGCGCCACCGAGCTCAAAACTCAAATGTTGCATCAATCACGCCCATTATTCCAGCCTCAATATAAATTTATTCACCCAAATCCCAAAATAAAGAACATACATTTTTATTAATTAATACGCTCCTAATAATATCAAGAATAATTTTTATCAAGTTTAACTGTTGCACTTTCCTTAGTATCAAAGGTAGTGGCTTTTTGCACTGATTGCTCACCCCTTAATGGATTTGTAGCTACCTTTATGGTTGGTATGATTTTTCAATACTGGACAGTCTTCCAGGAATTATTTCGGATGCAACAGATGCGTTTACTATAATGATAGTTGCATTAGCTGTATAACGCGGTGTGCAATACTTTGTTTGCAACTATGATATTGATGGGATTTTTGCAAATTGCATTTAGTTTGTTAAAACTGGATAAATTCATTCGCCTAATACCACGTCCTATTTTCTTAGGATTTCGTAAACAGTATGATCTTTTTTGCACAAATTGGTCATTTTAAAACGACTGATAGAGACTGGATTACTAATAATGTGCTAATGATCACGGGTGGATTAATTCTACTCTATGGAAATTATTCATTATTTACCAAAACTAATAACTACCCTACTTTTAACTTTAGTGGCTATAACGATTATTTTTAATCTTGACACCAAAATAGTGGATGACATGACATTCATCTCTGACAGTTTATCCAGTTTTTCCATTTCTAACAACCGTAGACATTTTGCCTTATAGTATAATTTTGGTGCTCATTAGCTTAATTGAAAGCTTACTTGTCTTTACAGTCACAGGATTTTTATGTGGCATAGAGCGGTTATATAATAGCAGGACAAAATATTATTAATATCAAAGTCAGATAGTCATAATCATTTATCAGTCTTTGTGTAAGGTACTTTTTGCTAAGTTTCATTCTATTATTTTCTCAATTTTTTGAATAAATTCCTATTACTGTATTGCTTGGTATGATGTTTATTGTGGTCATCAAAATTTACCAATACATATAATTTATAAACATTATTTAGCCTAAAAAACGACTCTGAAAATGTCTATTAGTTTAAAAAATTCACAAGCTTTTAATAAATTATCAGGAAAGAAATTTTACTTAAAACACCTAAGTATTGAATATAAATTATTACTAAAAATTGCTAAAGACTTAGTTGAGGTGAATGTATTATTATAAAATCCAATATATCATGTTACTGATGACATATTGACTTGAAAACATAAGTATTAGTTAGTATAATACATTTATCAGCAACTACTAAAAAAATGATGAATAAAGTACTACTACCTATATTAATAATTTCCAGCGTAATTAATGCCAATAGTAATAATAACCACTTTGGTAATGATTTAAATCATAATGTTTGGTGCGATTTCGAACAACAGTTTCGACAATTCAATTACAAAATGAATCAAATACAAAACTTTAGTAACTTTGACACAAAAAGTAGAAGATACTTTGATAATCAAACAAACAACTATATTATTCAAATAAAAGTTAATGGGCTTAGTAAAGAGAACCTTGATATTTCTACCAACAATAGTAGTATTTTTATCAAGGGAAATGTTAAGAACATACAAAACACCATTCATAATTCAAGTGCTTCATCTAGCAGTTTTTACCAATCATTTACGTTACCACATGATGTTGATACTGATAATATCAATGCAAGCTTTAACAATAAAATCTTAATTATCTCTATTCCAAAACGTAAGCAGCCAAAACTACAGGTACGAAAAATCACTATTCAATAGTTACTTGCCTTTTTCATCACCCCAAAGTAGTTTATGCAATTGTAATTGCATTCGCACATTTAATTGTTGATCTAAAATCCAATCTGCCAATTGCGTTGGTGTAATATCGCCAAATACGGGTGAGAATAATGTACCTGCAGCGGTAGGATATTGGCTTAAAATAGCCACACTCCAATCAAAATCAGCACGTGACCTTATGACAAATTTAAGTTGGTCTTTGGTGGTTAATTTTTTAATATTTGTGTATTTATTTTGTTCAAATTCACCAGAATCTGGAGTTTTAATATCCATAACTATTGATACTGAAACATTAACATCTTGTATATTAATACTACCACTTGTTTCTAAAGATACTTGATAATTATTTTTAACCAATTCGTTCAACAATAAACAACAGTTTTTTTGTGCTAATGGCTCACCACCTGTCACACAAATGTAAGGGGTATCGTATTGCTTTATTTTTTTAATAATTTCATCAATTGCCATTAAGTTATTACCCTTAAATGCATATTCAGTATCACAGTATGTGCATCTAAGTGGACAGCCTGTTAAACGAATAAACACACTTGGCAAGCCAACTTCACGCCCTTCACCTTGAAGGGAATAAAATATTTCATTAATGTTTAATTTGATGTTAATCAAAATATTTTTTTAAATTGAGTGTCTTTCAGCTGTTTAATCTGATTACGCATATCTGCTGCATGTTCAAACGCCAAATCGTTGGCAAAACTATACATTTGCTTTTCTAATATTTTAATTTTTTTTGCTAATTGTACAGGTGAAAGTTGGATAAAAACTTTCTGAACATTATCTTCTTCTATTTGGTTGCTAGTTAAATCTGTATCAAGGATATTGATAATAGGCTTAGCAATACCTTCAGGTGTGATGTTGTTTTTCAGATTATAAGCTTGCTGTTTAATTCGACGTCTTTTGGTTTCATCCATTGCTTTTTGCATCGATTTAGTTATGCGAGCAGCATATAAAATGACGTGCCCATTTATATTTCTAGCTGCTCGCCCCATGGTTTGAATCAACGAGCGTTCAGAACGTAAAAAACCTTCTTTATCTGCATCTAAAATAGCCACCAAAGATACCTCAGGAATATCCAAACCTTCACGTAATAGGTTAATACCAACTAGCACATCAAATATACCTAAGCGCAAATCACGAATAATTTCCACCCTTTCAATTGTATCAATATCAGAATGTAAGTAACGAACTTTAACATGATGGTCGTTTAAATAATCACTTAATTGCTCACTCATTTTTTTAGTCAAAGTTGTCACCAATACTCGTTCACCTGCTTTAACACGCATTCGTATTTCACTCAGCAAATCATCCACCTGTGTATCCACAGGGCGAATATCAATCTCAGGGTCTAACAATCCTGTTGGCCTTACTACTTGTTCAACAATCACACTAGAAACTTCCAACTCATATTGTGCAGGCGTAGCAGATACTAAAATACATTGATGAACTCTGTCTTCAAATTCTGAAAATTTAAGTGGCCGATTATCCAAAGCACTTGGTAGGCGAAAACCAAAATCAACAAGCGTTTTTTTACGCGCCCTATCACCTTTATACATGCCACCAATCTGGCTAACAGTCACATGCGATTCATCTAAAATTACCAATGCATTATCTGGCAAATAATCCAACAATGTTGAGGGTGGATCTCCAGGATTTTGACTGGATAAATAACGTGAGTAATTCTCAATACCTGTGCAGTACCCTAACTCTCGCATCATTTCAATATCCATATGTACGCGTTGTGTTAAACGCTGCTCCTCAACTAATTTATTAACAGATAATAACTCGCTTCTTCGATCTTTTAGTTCTGCTTTAATATCATCTAACATATTCAAAATTTTAGATTTTGGGGTAACATAATGCGTTTGTGGATAGATGGTAACTCTTTGTAAAGACTTTAGTTTTTCCCCTGTTAAAGGATCAAACCAATAAAGTTGTTCAATTTCTTCATCAAACATTTCAATCCGTATGGTCTGTTCTTCAGAATCAGCAGGGAAAATATCAATCACTTCACCTTTAACTCTAAAATGACCACGTATTAAAGTAACGTCATTACGCGAATATTGCATTTGCGACAAACGTAAAAGTATCTCACGCTGATTAGTAACTTCTCCAACGCTCAAATGCAGCAACATGGCCATATAACTTTCAGGGTTACCCAAGCCATAAATAGCAGACACACTAGCAATGATAATAACATCATCACGCTCTAATAAGGCCTTAGTAGCAGATAAGCGCATTTGCTCTATTTGCTCATTAATAGAAGAGTCTTTTTCGATATAAGTATCAGAGGCAGGTACATAAGCTTCTGGCTGATAATAATCATAATAAGAAACAAAATATTCCACCGAATTATACGGAAAAAACTCTTTCATCTCACTATACAATTGTGCTGCTAATGTTTTATTAGGCGCCATAATCAAACTAGGACGTTTAGTTTGTTGAATAACATTAGCCAGTGTAAAGGTTTTACCCGAACCAGTTACACCAAGCAAGGTTTGAAACTTAACGCCAGCATTCACACTATCAATCAAAGTTTTAATCGCTTCTGGCTGATCACCACTAGGGGAAAATTTCGATATCAGTTGAAATTTATTATTCACACGCAAGATTTTTTCATTAACATAAACACTCAATTTTAATCTATTTTCTTATTAATAACCATGTCAGTATATCTTTCCGATAGAGTTCAAAAAGTTAAACCTTCAGCCACACTTACCGTTACTGCAAAAGCCAATGAATTAAAGTCTCAAGGCATTAAAATTGTACCCATGGGCTCAGGAGAACCAGATTTTGACACACCTGAAAATATTCAAAAAGCAGCCATACACGCAATTAAAAACGGCCAAACTCGCTATACAGCAGTAGATGGTACACCTATATTAAAACAAGCGATTATTGATAAATTTAAACGAGAAAATAATCTAACTTACACCAGTGCTGAGGTCATGGTTTCATCAGGTGGTAAACAAGTGTTTTATAACCTATGCCAAGCTGTGCTAAATCAAGGTGATGAAGTAATTATTCCAGCGCCATTTTGGGTAAGTTATCCAGATATAGTTCTTTTGGCTGATGCAACACCAGTCATTATTGAAACAGGATTAGAGCAAGATTTTAAAATTACATCAGAACAACTAGAGGCAAGTATTACTAACAACACTAAATTATTTGTCATTAACAGCCCTTCTAATCCTACAGGCGCAGTTTATTCTCAAACTGAATTACAAGCACTGGTAAACGTATTAAAAAAACATCAAAAAATATTAATCATCACTGATGATATTTACGAGCATATTCGTTGGGGTAATGATGATGGCTTTGTTAATATCGTTATGACTGATAAAACATTGAAAAATCGTACCATTATCCTCAATGGCGTCTCTAAATCCTATGCGATGACTGGTTGGCGTATAGGCTATGGCGCAGGTCCAGAAAATATTATTAAAGCCATGAAAAAAATCCAAGGACAATCCACATCTAATCCCTGCTCAATTGCTCAAGCAGCTGCTTTAGAGGCTCTAAGTGGTGATCAAAGCATTATTAATACAATGATTCACGCTTTTGAGAAAAGACATGACTTTATTGTTGACGCATTAAATGAAATTGATGGCGTTGAATGCTCAAAATCACAAGGTGCTTTTTATGCTTTTCCAAGAGTTAAAGGATTAATTAGTCGTCTTGGCTTAAAAAATGATATTGAACTCTCTACTTACTGCTTAGAAGTGTTAAACATTGCATTAGTTTCAGGTTCAGACTTTGGCGCACCAGGCTATGTACGTTTTTCGTTTGCCACAAGTATGAACAACATAAAACAAGCTATTGAAAAACTTAACAAGATCTAAAAAATACCACACTAAATCAGTATATTTTAAAATAAAAAAATCCTATCATATAGATAGGATTTTTCTCGCATTAATGGCTCCTCGAGCTGGGCTCGAACCAGCGACAAATGAATTAACAGTCCATTGCTCTACCAACTGAGCTATCGAGGAATGAAGGTGAAATTATAATGATATATTCACGTTAAAGCAATCTAAAAATCAGTTATTTTTTTAGTTTTAAAATCCACCTATATATTATCCATTCACTTTAGTTTAAGTTTTTATTATAATAAAAAGCTCCCAATCACAATCATTAACTAGGCGTCTTATCTTACTTAGCAATCACTTGATCACGGCTGTCAACAGTTACGTTAGCTTTAGCATCAGCATAGCCTTTAGCATAAGCGTCAGCTTGTGCTTTAGCAAATGCATTAGCTTGACCTTTAGCATAAGCGTTAGCAACGCCATTAGCATTAGCATTAGCATTACCTGAATATTTACCATCAGCAGTTACATTAGAAATATTCTTAGTTTTGTTCTTGTTATTGTAATGGAAACCCCAGTCAGAATCATTATTCATGTCGTTGTTATTTGAAAAAGGACCCCAGTTGTTAGCGCCGTTGAAAGGACCCATGTTTGAACCACCGTTGAAAGGGCCCATATTATTACCGCCTGAAAAAGGACCCCAGTTAGAACCGCCATTCATTGGACCAAAATTAGAACCACCGTCAAAAGGACCCCAGTTATCAGCACCGTTACCATAGCCGTAACCGTTGTTGTTTGAACCATTGTTAAAGAAACCAGCTGATGCTGATGTAGCAGCTACTAAAGTAGCAATCGCAATTATTTTTTTCATATTAATCTCCAAATTTAAAAATATTAACGCTCTTATTGTAAAGAGGTTTTTAAGTATCAGACTTTGTGGTCTTGATAAGAGCATTATATGGTAAATATATTAGAAGTCAATGATATTAATTAATAATGAAACCAGAAAAGCTCACTAAAACTAATTAAATTAAGCGTGAAAAAGATAAGTTTTAGATAAAAAATATTCAAAATTTAGTTAATATTTAATCATTAATCAGCATATAAATATAGTAAGGACAAAAAGTTACTTTAGGATGATTTTAATTTAACACTATCTGAAGTTATTGACTTCTGCTATCAGCATTTCATGCAAACTTTCCATCTTCATAATCTTTAGTAAAACCATCGGCTTGCGCTTTAGTATTGTAGAAAATAAATCAGTTACATTGCCATCTTCTGAGGCATAAGGTGTGTTTTTAGTGATATTTTTATTATTATAAGAAAACTCTAATCTGAATCATTGTTCATATTATTTGATAATTAAAGCTCGCTCCTGAGCGTCATTAAACGGACCCATGTTAGAAAGTCCATTATTGTTATTCAAAAATGCCGATGCAGATAATGCGACTACTGGAACGAATAGTACAAATTAGAAAACAGAGTGCAACTCTTTTAGTAAACAATAATTTTATAATATAGAATCAATGATTGCATCACCAAACTCAGAACATGACAATAATGTCGCATCATCCATAAGTCTTTCTAAATCATAAGTTACAGTTTTATTTTGAATAACATTAGACATTGCCTCTAAAACCATATCAGCCGCCTGTGTCCAACCCATATGCCTAAGCATCATTTCTGCTGAAAGGATAATTGAGCCTGGATTAACCTTATTAAGTCCTGCATACTTTGGCGCTGTACCATGTGTTGCTTCAAATACAGCTGTTGTGCCTGAAAGATTCGCACCTGGTGCAATACCAATACCACCCACTTGAGCGACCAATGCGTCTGAAATATAATCACCATTTAAATTAAGCGTAGCAATGACCGAATATTCTTCAGGACGCAAAAGAATTTGTTGCAAAAAAGCATCTGCAATAATATCTTTAATTGTAATTACTGTGCCTGTATTTTTGTTTTTAAAAGACTTCCACAGTCCATGACCAAGAGTAGTTGCACCAAATTCATCACATGCCAACTGATAACCCCAATCTCTAAATCCGCCTTCGGTGAATTTCATAATATTACCTTTATGTACTAAAGTTACTGAATCTTTATCATTGTCAATGGCATATTGAATGGCGCTGCGCACTAAACGATCTGTACCCTCTTTAGAAACTGGCTTAATACCAATTCCTGAAGTATCAGGAAAACGAATTTTTGTCGTACCCATTTCATTTTGTAAAAAATCAATGATTTTTTTTACCTCAGCAGTACCTGCCTGATATTCAATACCTGCATAAATATCTTCAGAATTTTCTCTAAAAATAACCATATCAATCTTTTCAGGTGCTTTAACTGGCGAAGGCGTTCCTTCAAAATACTTAACTGGACGCTGGCAAATGAACAAATCCAACGTTTGACGAATAGCTACATTCAAAGAACGCATACCACCACCCACTGGTGTAGTTAGTGGACCTTTAATAGACACTGAAAACTCTTCTATGGCATCCAAGGTTTCTTGTGGTAAGTATTCACCATAAATATCATTTGCTCTTTCTCCTGCATAAACATTCATCCATTGAATTGCTTTTGAACCGTTGTAGGCTTTAGCAACAATGGCATTAATTACTTTTTTCATAACTGGTGATACATCTGTACCAATACCATCCCCTTCAATATAGGTAATAATTGGATAATTTGGTACTTTGATAACACTCTTTTTAAAGCTAATTTTTTCACCATTTTGGGGTACTTGAATATGTTGATAACTCATACTGATTAGATTTGCAGTTGAAAACTGCATAATTTTAACACCTTTTCCATTTAAATAGTATTTCTTTTGCTTTGTAAATTTATTCAAATCTAAATTTTAGATATATTTAACAGGACTTAAAATTACTCTTTAGAAACTCAGCTGTCACACCTTGGTTTTTAAAATAATAATGTATTGTGTTATTTGTGATACACCACAAAGCCAACAATTTGATTGATAATTATTACAATTTTCATTAAATCTTGATGATTAAAAGACAGCTTTCAATAATAATTTTTATCACTCGATCAATCTAGTTGATAAAGTTTTTTAAAATAACCAGCATTAGCCTTTTTAAAAGAAATCTAGACAATATTCACTACATTTAAAGAAAGTATTGATAAGCCTTATTATTGGTTTCATTTTGATAAAAATAGCCTAATTTATCAAATTTTTGCTCAAGTTTGGACGTATCACTGGTTTGTAAACCAATTAATACACGACCAAAATCAGTGCCATGATTGCGATAGTGGAATAATGAAATATTCCAATAACTACCAATTTTCTTTAGAAAATTAAGTAAAGCGCCTGGTCGTTCAGGAAATTCAAAACGATAAATAACTTCATTTTCACAAGCTGCACGACCACCTGCCATGTAACTAATATGCGTTTTTACGATTGAATTATCACTCATATCTAGAGCATATCGAATGATTTTGATAATTTATTCAGCAAGGCTTTCTTTTCGCTTAATCCCTCATTCAAAGCTACACTAGCAAAAATACGTGCTTGAGCATCAGACCCAAAACGATAATTAAACTCAATGATTACATGGTTATCTAGCATCTGACAGAATGTTAAAAAACTTCCTGGTTTTTCATCAATAGTAACAGCAATAATAGCTTCATTATGCTCGCCCAAATCAGCACGTTCTGAAATATAACGCAGACAGTCAAAATTAACATTTGCACCTGATACAATTGAAACAATATTTTCATTTTTTATACTATTATTTTTTAATATATTTCTTCACCCCTGCAGTTGCCAATGTGCCTGCAGGTTCAGCAATTAAACGCACATCTTCATAAATACCTTTAATGGTGGTGCAAATCTCATCATTATTAACCAAAATTACCTCATCAACCATCTGCTTGGCAATAGGATAAGTCTGCTTACCGATTTGTTTAACCGCTACACCATCAGCAAAACGTCCCACATCTTTTAATATCACACGCTTGTTATTTTTCAATGCTTGATAAAGCGTGGGTGAATCTTCTGGTTCAACGCCAATTACTTTAATATTAGATGTAATGCTTGATATAAGTTGCCATGCCAGCAATCAAACCGCCACCAACAGGAATAAAAACCTTATTCATGCTTGGTAGTTGCTCTAATAACTCCTTAGCAATGGTTGCCTATCCCGCCATGACTTCAACATCATCAAAGGCATGAATAAAGACTAAATCTTGGCTTTTTTCTAACTGTTTGGCATATTGATAAGCGTCATCATACACATCGCCATGCAGAACGACTTTTGCACCTAATTGCTCAACAGCGTTAACTTTAATCTTAGATGTTGAAAGTGGCATAACAATAATTGCGTTGATGCCTAATTTTTTTAGCAGATAAGGCAACGCCTTGTGCATGACTTACCTGCACTTGACGCTACAACTCCTTATAGAGGCTTTGCTCGGCAGATAGGTTTAAAATTTTCTGATATGCACCTCGAAGTTTGAAGGTATGAATAATCAGTTTATCTTCTCTTTATAAGATAAATTCTGTTGCAAGTTTGCTTAGATAATTGAGCTGCAAAAGACAACGGCGTAACACTCACCACATCATAAACACGTGTATCGTTTACTAAATCAACAATGCGTTGCATGTAATTCTCGTAGATATGCCACATCAACATAACTTGTATTAGTCGCATCACCTTTGATTAAGTTAAAAGGCTTGTATTTATCGCCTAAATGGTCAAGCACAACCAACGCACCATCAAATTCATGCTTATCTGTATATTCATTAACCGTAATAATGGACTTAAGTCCAGCTTGTGTTGCTGAGATGATACCGTTGTGTGAATCTTCAAATGCTAAGCATTTCGTTGAATCTAAGTTCATCTGCTTTAATACATGAGTATAAATATCACCAGATGGCTTTAACTTTGACACAATATTACCAGCGCCAATCACTTCAAACCAATCTAGTGCTTCAGATCCTAATGTATTTGCAATCAAGGCATCAACATTCTCAGGGGTTGTGGTTGTGGCAATTGCTAACCTAAGATTGGCTTTTCTTGCCTCATTAAACAAACGCTTAACGCCCGTTCTCAACGGTACTGCACCCTGATTCGTTAAACGTACATAAATTTTAGTTTTTAATTGATGGATAGAGGCAACAAAATTATCCAAATATTGATGTTCAAACGTTGGGTTATATTTTTTTAGATAATATTTAATCCGTAATTGTCCTCCTGTCACATTGAGTAATTTATGGTAAATCTCGTTTGACCAATGCCAATCTAAACCTAATTCTTTAAATGCCAGATTAAAGGCTTTCAAATGCCCATAATGCTCAGTATTTGCTAAAGTTCCGTCAACGTCAAAAATTAATGCTTCTAATGCCATAAAAAATTTATAATGAAAAACTTAAAAAATAAATTGCTATTTTAAGGCAGTTTAGGTATAAGTACACTTTTTTTAATTAATCTAGTTATTATGTCACAACCAAACTACCAAGAAATTCCTAATTATCAGCCTAAAAAAAATGAAAAATTTATGAACAATTCTCAGCTTGAACATTTTAGAAAAAAATTAAACACATGGAGAAAACAATTGGTTGATGATGCCGAATCAACCATCAATCATATCCAAAAAGATTCAAATCAAGTTGCCGATATTAACGACAGAGCCACCCTTGAAGAAGAATTTGCTTTAGAATTAAGGACACGCGACCGTGAAAGAAAATTAATTGGCAAGATTGATAAAACCTTATATATTATCGAGTTGGGCGATTATGGCTTTTGTAAAACTTGTGGTGCTGAAATTTCTCTAGTGCGACTAGAGGCACGCCCTACTGCTGATGAATGTATTGATTGCAAAACTATCGCAGAGAAAAAAGAAGTTTAAAAATATATTCCATGAGCAGAAAATATCTGTTCGCCAATTAAAAATGTTGATAAGAACAACATTGCTTATCAAAAAACCCAATTTTGGTTAACGCCATAGAATCGTTAATAATACCAATTTGAGTGACTGTGATATTGTTTTTATTTTGTAACGCTTTTAGTAAATTCATATTTTTAACTGGTGCAGTAAAACATAATTCATAATCATCACCACCAGCAAGCACTAAGCACCAATCGTTAGTCTTTTCAATATAAGTTTTAACTTCATAGGTCAATGGAATATCATCAAGATTAATACTTGCACCTACATTAGAACGAGTCAAAATATGTGTTAAATCCTGCTCTAAACCATCAGAAATATCAATACAAGCATTGGCAATGTCTGATAGTTGTTGCCCTAAAAATAGTTGCGGTTTTGGTCTATTAAATTGGTTAATAACGTACTCAGAAGGCGTTTGGTTGTTTTGTAATTGTTTCCAAGCATAAGCCGCGTCACCAATCGTATTAGACACAAAAATTAAGTCCCCAACTTGGGCAGATGAACGTAATAAAGCTTTGTTCTTTTTAACCACGCCAGTAACATTGATGGTAATGCTGAGCATGCCTTTTGTGGTATCACCACCAACCAATACAATGCCAAATTCATCTGCTAAAGATTTAAGTGAGGTAGAGAACTGACTAAGCCATTTTTTGTTAATATTTGGCAATGTTAGTGCAAGTGTGAAATATTTTACACGTGCACCCACTGCTGCCAAATCACTTAAATTAACTGCTAAAGATTTGTAAGCAATATCACTGGCACTGGTATTTGAAGGAAAATGCACGCCTTCAATAAAAGTATCAACACTGGTTACTAATTGATAATTAGCGTCTATATCAATAACAGCACAATCATCGCCGATACCCAAATTAGCTAAATTTGAACCACCCCAATTAAAATAGGTTTCAATTAAAGAAAACTCATTCACTAACTTTGTGGGTATTTTTGTGCCAATTTTTGATCAACCTCACCACGACCCGCATTAAACATTGAGCCAGATCCTAGCACGACAGATATCAAAATACAAAAAAATAATGGCACCACACCCAACAAATTCAAAATTGAATCAATAATTCTTGTGCTATCCATACTTACAGGCGCATCGTTTGAAATAATCAATGTTAACGAAGTGACTAAAAAATAAAAAATATAAGCACCAATAAGTAATTTGTAACGATTAAGTGAAAGCTGCCAATGTAAATAAATTAAATACTGGTCATTGCTTTTAGCTTTTTTAGTCCGAAAATAAGTATAAATAATAATTATAAAAGAAATTAAAATAGACAACCCAATTGCACTGCTCATATTAGTATTTAGCAATTTAATCAAGCCTAGGGTAAGAAATAAATGGACAACAACCATATTAATAGTGAACAATTCGTGTGCTACTTTAGCGTCTCTACGCTCTTTAGCACTAGCATCAATAGTAATAATCATAGGCCGCTCTAATTTTACACTATACTATCCCAAAACCAAGTAGAGTGTTACTTATATATAAGCATTATCAGTATTGGAGTGGTCTGTTACATCACGCACCGATTTAATCTCTGGAAAGCTCATCTTAAGTTGTGCTTCAACCCCTTGTTCTAAAGTAGATTTAACCGATGAACAACCCTGACAACCACCACCAAAATTAAGAATGACATCCATATGCTTAGTAATTTCAACCAGTTCAACAAAACCACCATGAGAAGCAAGTCCAGGATTAATATTAGCAGCAATAACGTATTTAATTTTTTCTTCAAGAGGAGCGTCTTCTTTTGGCTCTTTGCCTTTGGTATTAGGCGCAGTAATGGTTAATTTCTTGCCAGTGCCTGCATCTTTTAATGCCACTTCTGAATCTTTCAAATATTCAAAATTTAATTCATCAATATAGGCATAAAATCCTTCATATTCAAATTTTTTATACGTCTTACTTAACTCTTTTGGAAAGCAAAAATTAAAAGTGACTACAGCAGCAGGTGTGCCGGCTTTTTCAACATCCACCTTTAAGCCAAGGTCTTTTTCATCTTGTTGAGCAAATAAATCAGCCACATAAACTTTTGCTTCATCAGTAATATCAAACATGATTATCCTTTTTTAAAAATTATATTGTCAATGAGTCTCACAGAACCTAAAAACACTGCAGATAATATAACAATTTGATGTGTATTATCAGTAATTTGTTTAAGGTTATTTGCATCTAATACCTCAAGATAGTCTATTTTAAAGTGTTGCTTTAAGTCCAACTTTGCCAATTCATTTAATACATAAACTTTTTTATTTTGTAAAATTTCATGTTTAAAATAAGACAAAGTTTTGTGCAAATTTGTGGCAATTTTAGCTTCATTTTTAGACAAATACTGGTTTCGAGTACTCATTGCTAAACCGCTTTTTTCTCTAATGATTTCACCAGATTCTATACATATATTCAGTGATAAATTCTTGACCATTTGCTTAATGACCAACAGTTGCTGATAGTCTTTTTGACCAAAAACTGCAACATCAGGACGTACAATTCCAAACAATATTTCAACAACCTGTGCCACCCCATTAAAAAAATGCGGACGTGTTCTACCACATAAAATTTGTCCAATCTTACCAACATCAATATATTTACTTATACCCTTTGGATAAATTTGTTTAATATTTGGAATAAAAACACCATCAACGTTTACCTTTAATGCTGTCAAATCAGCATTAATCGTACGTGGATAACTGTCTAAATCTTCATTTTTACTAAATTGGGCCGGATTAACAAAAATACTAACAATAACTTTATCAGCTTTTTGTTTAGCAATGTCAATTAATGACAAATGTCCTTGGTGCAATCCACCCATTGTAGGCACAAATGCAACGGTTTTGCCTTGCGTGTGCCAATTATTAACCAGCTTGGTTATTTGAGTATTTTGATAACACAACTGCATTAATAACTGTGCTGTTCACCTGGAAAGGACTTATCTTTTACCGCCTCGATAAAAGCATTAACAGCAGACTTTATATCGCCACTATCAATTAAGAAATTTTTGACAAATTTTGGCACATATCCTACATGAATACCCAACATATCATAGCTTACCAATATTTGTCCATCACAATTCACGCCAGCACCAATACCAATAGTGGGAATACTTAAAGATTGTGACACTTGTTTGGCCAGATTAGCAGGGATGCATTCTAGTACAATTACTTTAACACCCCAAGATGCCAAAGCCAAAGCATCTTTAATAATTTTATCAGCACTTTGCTTATCTCTACCTTCCGTCTTATAACCACCCATTTCTATTACCGATTGCGGTTGCAAGCCTAAATGACCACAAACGGGAATGTCATTGTTCTGAAAGATTTTAAAAGACGCTTCATGCTCACACCCACCTTCAAATTTTACCATTTGTGCACCCGCTATTATTAAGAGCTTGGCATTTGTTAAAGCTTGTTCAGAATTGGTATAACTTTGATAAGGCATGTCTGAAATCCTTAATGCGTTTTGTGCACCTTTAGTAACTGCTTTCGTATGGTAAACCATATCATCCATACTTACATTTAATGTATTTTCACCACCTTGGATAACGTTACCGAGTGAGTCCCCTATTAAAATAATATCAATACCACATACGTCAAAAACTGATGCAAATGAAGCATCATAAGCAGTTAAGCAAGTAATTTTCTCGCCAGATTGTTTAAAATTATTTAGCGCTTCAATGTTCATAATTTAATCAATTTAGTGATATCTAGTTTAGCAATCAAATCTTGAATATGTCCTAAAACTGGCACTTTAAAATTAGGCTCTAATTCTGCTAATGGCACCAATACAAACGCCCTATTTATCATTTGTAAATGCGGGACAATCAATTGTTTAGAAGCAATCACTTTCACTCCATAAATAATAATATCCAGGTCAATAGTTCTTGCACCCCATTTTTTTTCGCGCACACGATGCTGTTTGGTCTCAATACCTTGACAAACATACAGCAACTCTAATGCAGTTAAATGCGTATCAACCTGACATATAGCATTAATATAATCAGGCTGCTTTAAATCGTCAATCGGCTTGGATTGATACAAACTCGATAAACCCACCACTTTAACATCTTTAGTAGAATTGAGCGTAATCAGCGCATTTTTAATTTGTTCTTTAGGACGGTTAAGATTCGACCCTAATCCAATATATGCTAGCAATGAATCAATGTCCCAATATGTTTACCTGCCCCCAGTTTAGACAAAACATCGACTTGTCTGCCTGAGGCAATAATAGTAATTACATCTGATTTAGCGGCTATTTTGGCTGCTAATACTTTGGTATACATACCGCCAGAACCTAGTGAACCACATGCTCTACTAGCAACTTGCGTTAATTTTTCGTCATTCACATGGATTTTGTTAATCAATTTAGCATTAGCATTTTGACGTGGATCAGCATCATAAATACCACCTTGATCAGTCAAAATAACCAATTGAGTTGCACCCACTAAATTTACTACTAATGCCGCTAAAGTATCATTATCACCAAATTTAATTTCATCTGTAGCAACTGTGTCATTTTCATTCACAATTGGCACTGTGCCAAGACTTAATAGTGTATTTAAAGTGGCAGAAATATTATCACTTTGATTAGTATTAGCTAAATTATCATGTGTTAATAGCACTTGTGCGGTATGAATATTATACTGAGCAAATAAAGTTTCATAAGTTTGCACTAAGCCCATTTGTCCTACCGCTGCTGCTGCTTGTAATTTATGTATATTTTCAGGACGTTCATTCCAACCTAGACGCTTCATACCCTCGGCAATCGCACCACTTAAAACCAAAATAATATCAATATTTTGTTGGATTAATTCTTTAATTTGCCTTACCCATGAGATAATAGCGGTTTTATCCAGACCTTTACCATCATTGGTTAAGAGTGCAGAACCAATTTTAATAACCCACCTTTGCTTACTCATTTTCTTTCACTAATTTAAACAATCCAGCCACTAAATTTTTACAGCCCAGGCCATTTAAAGCAGAAATTCTATAAACCTTTCCATTATAACGAGTGCCCTTTAATAAACTTTGAACCACAGTCTCTCTATCTCCCCCTGATAACAAATCCATTTTGTTAATCGCTAATAATCTTGGCTTTTTGGCCAGTTTTTGATCGTATTTTTTTAACTCTTTTTCAATGGTTAAAAAATTCTCAACTGGGTCAGATCCATCAACTGGAAAGATATCCACGACATGTAACAATGCTTTTGTATGAAACAAATGTTTTAAAAACTCAAAACCTAAACCCACACCTTTGCTGGCATTTTCAATCAAACCTGGAATGTCCGCCATAATAATATGCTCATCATAATAAGACACCACACCTAACGAAGGATGCAACGTGGTAAATGGATAATTAGCTACCTTAGATTTTGCATTTGAAATTTGTCTAATCAAGCTTGATTTACCCGCATTAGGCATGCCTAAAAGGCCAATATCAGCCATAATACTTAACTCTAAACCAATCTCACGTATTTCTCCTGGTGAGCCTGGTGTAGTTTTACGTGGTGCACGATTAATGCTAGATTTAAACCGTGTATTGCCCAAGCCATGAAAACCGCCTTTAGCAACTAGTATGATTTGTTCATGCTCAATCATCTCGCCAATCAACTCATCGGTTTCAAGGTCGTAAATTTTGGTGCCCAATGGAATCTCAACCGTTAAATGTTGCGCTGATTTCCCACGTTTGTTTTGACCTGATCCAGGCTGGCCGTTTTTTGCCCTAAATAAACGCTTAAAACGAAATTCACTAAGTGTGTTAAACCCCTCTTGTCCTTGAAAATATATATGACCGCCATCACCGCCATCACCGCCATCAGGGCCACCGTCAGGAATATATTTCTCTCTACGAAAGCCCAAGCATCCTGCCCCGCCTTTGCCAGCTTCGATACGAATACTGGCAGAATCAACAAATTTCATAAAGGACTTCAAAACCGCTAAAATACAATACGCTGTATTATACCACTGCCCAAATGAACCGAAGTCTCTACAACATCATAGGATATCTTTTATTACCCTTTATAATTTTAAGGTTAATAATTAAAAGCATAAAAACACCTGAATTTAGGCAAAGAATTAACGAGCGACTTGGCTTAATTGCTAAGATACAAACGTCTATTATTTGGGTGCATTGTGTTTCTATGGGTGAATTTAAAGCAGCTATTATTATTATCGACCAACTTATCAAACAATATCCAAATCATCAATTATTGATTACCACGACTACACCTACAAGTTCTAATGCAGTGATTAATCATTATAAAAATAAGGTATTTCATCTTTATTTTCCTTATGATTTGCCACTAATTGTCAAACGTTATATTAAAAAAATTAACCCAAAAATATGCCTATTACTAGAAACAGAAATTTGGCCTAATTTAACCCATGAACTCAACAAAAATAACATTCCAATACTACTTATCAACGCCAGATTGTCGCAACAATCAAAAGAAAAATACCAAAGATTTACCTCTAATTTAATCAAACAAACCTTAAACAAATTCACCTTAATCGCTGCTCAAAATAAAAATTCTGCTAATCGTTTTATTGAATTGGGTACTAAAAATGATGATGTAATCATAACTGGTAATATTAAATTTGACCAAAGCACAAAACCCAACATAAAAATAAATAATATATTACAAGCAATGGTTGGCAGACGTAAAATTGTTATTTTTGCCAGCACTCATGAAGGTGAAGAAGCTCAAATTATTAATGAATATTTAAAGCATAAACACACCATTGATGCCTTACTTGTTATTATTCCAAGACATCCAGAACGTTTCGATGTAGTTTATAAATCATTCAAAAGTGCTAATCTTAATGTTATTCGTCGCTCAGAAAACCAACCTACTCAAAATGCTCAAATTCTTTTAGGAGACTCTATGGGTGAAATGATGTCTTATTTTAATATTGCTGATATTGTTTTTATGGGAGGTAGTTTAAGCAACACTGGCGGACATAATATGCTTGAACCTGCTACTCTTGCCAAGCCTATTATATTTGGCCCTAATATATTTAACTTTACCGAAATATCATCAGACCTACTAAAACAAAACGCCGCCATTCAAATTCAAAATGTGGCAGGTTTATTTAAAAAAATAGTAATGCTATTAAATGATGAAAAACAATGCAAAGTATTAGGCAATAATGCTCAACAATACCTTTATAGTAAGCAAGGTGCAGTTAAAAATACGTTACAATTAATCAAGAAATTTCTTACCTCGTGATTTTAAACTTGCAATATAAAAAAATGAGTTGTAGTGATATCAAAACCAAGTAAAAGCAGTTATGTTATTATTTTAATATTACTAAAATTGTCTATATAGAAGCCATAAAACAAGGAAAAAAAATGTCTAAAAAGAGTTTGTTGTATTTCACAAAACACGACTACTGTCATTGTAAAAACCTTAAGATTTAAGATAACAGTTAAACAAATTAAGTATCAATTTCTAATTAAATTGACAAAAAATTTAAGCACCTTCTTTCATGTAAATTTCACTGTCATTTTTTAAAAATTCTGCCGATTTTTTGTCCATTTCTATTTGAATGGCTTTAATCTTAGCGATCTCTCCTGCATCTATGGTTTTAATCTCTTGAGTAATTTTCATAGAGCAAAATTTAGGGCCACACATAGAACAAAAATGAGAGGTTTTTGCAGCTTGTTTAGGCATGGTTTCATCATGATATTTACGTGCTGTATCTGGATCCAATCCTAAATTAAATTGGTCTTCCCATCTAAATTCAAAACGTGCTTTAGAAAGGGCATTATCACGAATTTGTGCACCTGGATGTCCTTTAGCTAAGTCAGCCGCATGGGCTGCAATTTTGTAAGCAATAATGCCTTGCTTGACATCATCTTGATTAGGCAAGCCTAAATGCTCTTTTGGAGTAACATAGCATAACATGGCACAACCATACCAGCCAATTTGCGCGGCACCTATAGCACTGGTAATATGGTCATAACCAGGTGCAATATCAGTCGTTAATGGACCAAGTGTGTAAAATGGTGCTTCACCGCATTCTTTTAGTTGCTTATCCATATTTTCTTTAATCATCTGCATAGGAACATGGCCAGGGCCTTCAATAAAAGTTTGCACATCATGCTTCCAAGCAATTTTGGTAAGTTCTCCTAAAGTTTCTAATTCACCAAATTGCGCTGCATCATTGGCATCAGCAATACAGCCAGGACGTAAACCATCGCCTAGTGAAAAAGTAACATCATATTGCTTCATAATTTCACAAATATCTTCAAAGTGTGTATAAATAAAACTCTCTGTGTGGTGTGCTAAACACCATTTAGCCATAATTGAGCCACCACGAGAGACAATGCCTATGATACGATTAATGGTCAGTGGCACATATTGTAAGCGCACACCTGCATGAATGGTGAAATAATCTACTCCCTGCTCAGCTTGTTCAATTAATGTGTCACGAAATACTTCCCAAGTTAAATCCTCAGCAATACCATTAACTTTTTCTAATGTTTGATAAATAGGTACAGTACCAATAGGTACAGGTGAATTACGAATAATCCATTCACGAGTTTCATGAATATTTTTACCAGTTGAAAGGTCCATAATGGTATCTGCACCCCAGCGAATACCCCACACCATTTTATCAACCTCTTGTTCAATACTTGAACCTAGTGCAGAATTACCGATATTGCCATTAATTTTAACCATAAAATTACGACCAATAATCATCGGTTCTGTTTCTGGATGGTTAATATTAGCAGGAATTACCGCACGTCCTTTGGACACTTCATCGCGCACAAACTCAGATGTGATTACATCAGGAATATTAGCACCAAAACTCTCACCTTCGTTCTGACCAATTTGGTCTTTGTATTCTTGCCATTTGCAATTTTCACGAATAGCGATATATTCCATCTCAGAAGTAATAATGCCTTGTTTAGCATAATACATCTGTGATACATTTTTGGTATTTTTGGCACGACGTGGCACTTGTAGATGCTCAAAGCGTAACACATCTAATTCCGCATCATCTCGTCGTTCATTAGAAAAATTAGAGCTCAGTTTGGTTAATATTTCAGTGTCATTTCGCTGTTCAATCCAAGTGGATCTAATACTGCCAAGACCTTTACGCAAATCAATCTTAACATTAGGGTCAGTATAAACACCTGAGGTATCATAAACATGAATGGGTGCATTCTTTTCTGCCAACTCACCAATGGTATCTGTGAGTATAATCTCTCGCATAGGTACTTGAATATCTTTGCATGACCCTTGCACATAAATCTTATTAGAACTGGGAAATGGTTTGATAAACGCTTCATTAACTTTTGACATATTTTTTAAAGTTTTGCTTGATTGGCTCATTGACGTATAATCGATGGATATATTATAAATTGAAATTAAAATGACAATTTTAACCCATAGACCACGTCGTATGAGAAAACACGCACATACCCGTAAATTAATACGTGAAAATAACCTAACAACTAGTGATTTAATCTTTCCAATTTTTATCATTGAAGGTGAAAATAAACGACAAAGTATTGATTCAATGCCAGATATTAAGCGTTTAAGTATTGATCAATTATTAATTGAAGCGGCCGAATTGATTGAATTGGGTATTCAAGCCATTGCACTTTTTCCTATTGTTCCATCAAAAAAAAAATCATTACATGCACAAGAAGCATTTAATCCAAATGGTTTGGCACAACGTGCTATACGCGCTATCAAACAAAAATATTCAAATTTAGCAGTGATTAGCGATGTAGCACTTGACTCATTTACCACGCATGGTCAGGATGGCTTGATTAATGATGAGGGTTATGTGCTCAACGATGAAACGATTAAAGTCTTGGTAAAACAAGCCCTCTCTCATGCACAGTCAGGTAGCGATATCGTGGCACCAAGTGACATGATGGATGGACGTATAAGTGTCATTCGTAAAGCACTTGAAGAAAATGGATTTATTCATACGAGTATTTTGGCTTATTCTGCAAAATATGCCTCCCATTATTACGGCCCCTTTAGGGATGCTGTTGGCTCTTCAGTTAATTTAGGTACGTCTAACAAAGAAACTTACCAAATGGATCCTGCTAATTCTAATGAAGCTATTCGTGAAGTGGGTTTAGATATTGATGAAGGTGCGGATATAGTCATGATTAAACCTGGATTGCCCTACTTAGATATTGTTTATCGGGTCAAGCAAACCTTTGGTATACCTACCTTTACTTATCATGTAAGTGGTGAATATGTTATGTTAAAAGCGGCTGTACAAAATAATTGGCTCAAGGAAGAACAAGTGGTATTAGAAACTTTGTTGGCGTTCAAGCGTGCTGGTGCCGATGGTATTTTAACTTATTATGCTAAACAAGCTGCTGGTTGGCTAAAGTAAAAATATTATATATCTTAATTCTTTTAGGAGTTATTATGAAAAATAAATCATCATTTAGCTCAATTGTTTTAACAATCGCTTTGGTTGCTGGTTATTTTATCCATAATAACCAAGTCATTAAACTTAATAATGAAATCAGCAGTCTTACACAAGAATACAACACTAAACTAACAGCGCTTCAACCTAATAATACTAAGCAAGTTGCCAAATCTTCTGCCGCCACTAGCAGCAGTACAGACACATTGTAAAATCTCAATAACCAGCTAATTAAAATGCGTTCAGTATTAAAAACACAAGATAAGCTTTCATTAGCAACCAGTAAAAGCCATGTTTTGAATGATGAAATTTTACAAAAAATAACACAAGAATCAAGACAAAAACCTTAAACAATTCACTAACTTCAGCTCAAGAAAAATTATAAATCTCTGATAATTTGACTCTGTCAAGGTTGAAGTATTGCTAAAATTATCATAATCATTTTATGCAATTTTTCTTAGAATTCTACACATAATCTTACCACTACACGTTTTAGGAAAACCCGGCACAAATTGGATTTTATTCACAGTAGCAATAGATCCAATTTCACGACGTACCAACTGAATCAATTCAGTTTTAAGATCATTCATTGGTTCAACACCATTCATAATTGACACATAAACACAACGTGCCCCTGACGACCCTTAAATCTTTTCAATTATAACAAGGTAGTTTTGTACTGAGAAGCCATCGCACTTTGCATTTGTTCTACAATATGAAAAGCATCTTTTAAATATTTTTTATCCAATTGAAAATTCTCTTCAAGCAATACATAATTATTCACATCACGCTCTTCTTAAATTTGACGTGTCTGATGTTTAATACGTTGCAAAATTAATAAATTTACACACCAAAATCAAGTCTTTACTACCTGAACTACTCAAACCTTTTTGGTCAATAAGCTTGATCAGAATGTATGCTTTACTCTATACTCTAATCTTGACAATGAACCAGTCACCAACCATACATAAGCTACTGGTGTTTGACCAGGACGCTCTTCAGTCTGTTTTAATAATTACTAATTAATAGCTCGTCCTATTGAACTAATAGAATAAGCAATGTCATGTTAATCTACATTAGAATCCAAAGTGTTCACCAATAGCAGTGATACTTGCTTGGAAATTTTAACCAGTTATTCAAGCCTAACTGCACAGTGAATTTCATTAATTAAAATACCACGTTATGACTTTGTTTTCTTAATAAATCCGCTACCGCTACTACGTCAACCACTTATTTTTTAATAAAAGGCAAATGTTTAATTTGCATATTTACCGTTAACAGTATAGCTTCCATGCCACTTGTATAATAAAGGTCAGCAATATCACTTATAGATTAACAAGCAATTCTAAAATATTGGCACTGTAATAGGATGTATGTGTCATGATGTTTTAAACATGGGTATTATACGCCACAACTTTAGTACAAAACGTTCTGTCAGTGATGATACCACACAATTTTTGCTGATGAGTAACCATCAACGAAGTTATGTAGTGCTAAGTCATTAATTCTGTCACTTGATTAGCTTACCAAAAAAATAAGTATTATTAGCTTTAGATATTCATATCATTTGACCAATAACATAGTTCACTGAGGTAATAATTAAACAAATCATAGCAACAACGCGTGCAGTTGTTGTATTTTCTTAAATAATGGGTAAATAACATTACTAATAAGACATAATTATCCGTTCAATTTATTAATAAAACCGAACCGCCGCAACCAAAAAGATAATTAAACTTCATGAATATGAATGATATTGCACTCATCCAGTCTGCTGTTGTCATGCCATTAGCAATTAGATGAATGTCGCCATCAGTTACAGAGCTCATCCAGTCTCTACCTTTGCTCAGAAAGCAATATCGACGTAGAGAACAAAAGTCGCCCTTATAAATAAAAAAGTTAATGATTATAAATCCATAATATTCTCCTCTTAATCCTATTTCTCATACACACATTGAGCTACTTATCAATTTGATTCATTTTCTTAGCATAATAAGAAATCAAATTGTTAACTATCACGTATTATTAATATAGATAGCAAGTTTTTGTAGACAAAAAAATGACGCAAATACGTCATTTTTAAGCAATCAAGTATTAATTACTACTCAATTTCTGTCACTTCATCAGTAACTTTATCAACTACTATTGTTGATAATTCAACTTCAATTTCAGACATCTTTGCACTATCTCTGCTACTTTTGCTGTGCTGATAATTGTTCTTGCATTTCATAAGTTTCACTTAAAATTGAAGCATCAATAAGTCCTGCCTCAATCTCTCTTAATGCCACTACTGTTGGTTTATCTTTGCCTGCATCTAATAGTGGTTTATAATCACCAGAACTTAATTGATGTGCGCGTTTTGCTGCAACCAATACCAACTCAAAACGATTTTCCACATGTTCTAAACATTCTTCAACTGTTACTCTTGCCATAATTTTTATAAATATTACTTATGATAAAATCAAATAATTTTACACCAAAAATAAGTCCGAGGAATATTCGATGGAAAGACTAATTGTACTAGATACTGAGACCACGGGTATTGAGCCTTCCGAAGGTCATCGCATTATTGAAATTGGTTGTACAGAAATTGTAGACAGACAAATCACTGAAAATAATGAGTATCATGAATATATACAGCCCAGTCGTAATGTTGGCGATTCGGTACGAATTCATGGCATTACTGATAAATTTTTAACAAACAAGCCTAAATTTAAAGCCATTGTTAAGACGTTTTTAACCTATATTGAAGGAGCAACACTTATCATTCACAACGCTCCATTTGACCTTGGGTTTCTAAACCATGAACTTAAACTTATAGGCATTGATGAACGTATTGAGGATAAATGCAACATTATTGATTCATTAGAACTTTCTAAACAACAACGACCTGGAACATTACACAATCTCGACGCCTTGTGCCGACGATTCGAAATCAACTCAAGCGCAAGAACTGTACATGGCGCACTACTAGATGCAAAAATTTTAGCACAAGTTTATCTGGCGATGACTGGGGGACAATCGACTTTATTTAACAATGAACAAACGATCAATGAACAAGCCAATACTAATAACATTATTCGAGTAGAACGCGCCATTGGCAAAATCAAAGTTGTTTATGCAAATAAACAAGAACTGGCAGCACATGCTAGTTACTTTGAAAAAATTTAATTAATTTAAAGAAAATACCAATGCAATGTTAAGATTTACGTGAGTTTATCATTAAATTAGAAAAATAAAGTGAACTCAAACGTATTCAAACATAAATTGACACTTATTTAAAAATTACTGAAATTTGTCACCGAACACTGAATAAACAAGGTCCTGAGCTTTTATTTAAAAATGCCAATATTTGAAAATTTATTTGGTACAATTAAGCATGTTGTTGGAATTTGGTCATTAAAGATTTAATCACATTAATAGAATTGGAAAAACTGCTAACTGAATTAAAACAACCTAAAAGATTTAAAGATACCATTAAAAAACTTCCAGTACAAAAAAGTACTCAATATGTCTGTTAAATTAGTCAAAAAAAGTTCAGTGCCAAGTTGTCTTTATTGAAAAGAATAAGGTTGATTTGTCTAAATTACCCATTCAAACTTGTTGATCTAAAAACACCGTACTACTCACAAAAGAAACATATAAAAAACGACAAAATTTAGGTATTTATTGCCAGTAAGTCTTTGGAAAAAATAAACTCATTATACGTTAGCCATTGCATCATGAGTGCTGCACTCGATTTTAAAGATTGGTACAAAAAAATTCCAACGAATCTTTTTCAGTTGCTGTAGCATTTGGGCTAATCTTACTACAACGTACCCATTTCCGATACATTAAGTGTACGGCTTTGCTGGGAACTTTTGTAAGGCATAAAAACCAAAGTCTATACGTGTTTGGACAATGATTTACAGATTCCTGAAAATATTGAGGTTATCCTAGAAGGTGTCATCCATCCAAATAGATAGTAAACGAAGACTCTTTTGGTTGACCATACTGGTTATTATAACAAAGTAGAAAAATTTCTTGTCTTTACGGTGTAAAGAATAATCACCAGAATTAATTCCATTTATCACTCCACTTATACAGGCAAAACCATCGATGAACCTACTGCTTAATGAAGTGTTTATATCACTTTTACAACAGCAATATCCAGAATATACCAAGCGTATAATAATGGAGAGCTTGGACGTTGAGCGTACACATTGGACTCAAATCATGGCGCTATTTTTTTTGATAATCACTCATTGATTATTTTAATTTTACCTCTCCAGTCTCTAGTCTTGACTCAAAAATAGGCATTGATACTACTATAAACTTTCTGGTGAAACTAATCAAGAATGGGAAGAGCCCATTGAAATTGACAAAAGCGTAATACAAAAAATTGATGCTATTTGTCATGAATTAGGGATTGATTAATTGCAAATCATCAGCAATTTAATCATTTACATTTCAATTTAACAAAGTATAATTGTCATTTTTTTCGGAGTGTAGCGCAGTTTGGTAGCGTATCTGGTTTGGGACCAGGTGGTCGGGGGTTCAAATCCCTCCACTCCGACCAAAAAAAATACCTTGCATTTAGAGCGACTTTAATAATGACTTTTGGTATGCGCCCATAGCTCAGCCGGATAGAGCAACGGCCTTCTAAGCCGTAGGTCACACGTTCGAATCGTGTTGGGCGTGCCACTTTAAAATGATATAAACAAAAAGATACGGAGATACACTTTTTTTAAAAACCAAAAAAAATATAACATATTCATATTTTTGAGTATTCGCTCATATAACATTTTCTTGAATTGTGACAATGCCTTGGTGTGGTATGTATATGCTATCTCTCTCAAAGAACCTAACTGATTTATCAAATTTGTTAGTAGATTGACTGAGAGGCTTACTACTGCCAGCTAAATGAAATAATACCTCTTCAATTCTCGACACTTGTTACTCGATTTCAATCTTAAATCTATGAAACTACCCCCGCACTAATAATATCGATTAAACAAAATACAACCAGAGGTGTAACAATTCTTTTAGCATTCAGTATTTTACTTTCTGTCATCCTCTAGAAGGAGTTTTAAAAGTTGAGTAAATATACAAAATCAGTCAGAGAATAAACCTGTCAACTAAGGCTTCAAGGCTATAATAGCGGAGTAGAAAATAACAAAGTTTATTTTACCCATTTAAATGGTAGAGACATGAGTATAAAGATGGACTGTATTCATGAGGTTTATTGTTGCCATAATTTACTAAACAGTAGGTTACAAATGGCGTATGAGCTTGAACAACTTAAATTTGAAAGCTTGCATTAAAACACAAGAATTAATGATTAAAATGAAGTGTTTAAGGTTATGAGTTATTCCAAAAGTTAATCTGCAAAATTGAACAAAAAGTTATCAAGATTATAGAAAAACTTAGAAAAAATGACGTACCAGAATAAAAGGATTTAAAGAGTTGGCATATTCGTCAAGGTTTGTAGATTAAGCAAATGGAATTGATGGAAAGAATAGATTATAAGACTGTAGTGATAATGATGGCGTCACTAATACAAGGAAAATCAACGCAAAACTAGAACGTTTAAACCTTGAGTCCAAAGAAAAATTAAAAGCCTCTGTTGAAACTCTAACCAAAGAACAAAAGAGAATGGGTGGCACTATCTGGCAATGGTAAGAGCAATAAGAAAGCATTATTAAAGGTTTAATAAATGAATTTGACAAATAAAAACGACAAGAATATAAAATCATCAATAAGTTTTTTAGTAGCCCTGTTTCAGGCGTGAATACGTTATCTTTGTTGAGTAATTTTTTACCACAACTATATCTGACTTCAATATTCTACCATCAGGAGCATTTCCACAAGTTTACAAGCCTGCATTAGAAAATTTTTTAGTGATTTCAAAAGTATTATCATAATCCACAGCACTCAGAAAATATATCAGTTATTTGCTAGTGTATTTGGCTCTGATTGGGGGAGACGCTCTAAAAATTCTTTAAATTGAGTGGCTTTGGTATGAATTAACATGGTAGTCAACTGATAAGATAGCATCTAAGTTATAGTATTCTAAATTTATGTTTTCTTTAATAGCAACATGTTGAGCGGTATATGTAAATTTTACACATACTCGTTTTTTAGATAGTTCTTGAGATTTAAGAATATTTTTTAAATATTTGCTAACAACACTTCTATCTACATTAAATAATTCGTCTATTCTTTTTTATGGCAGTCATGTTGCCTCATTATATAAACAATCATTTTATTAACGTTAACAAAATGATTGTTTATATTTAAAGTCCTCGGAAACGCACTTAAAATATGTATAATATATTCTTTTACCCTTTAATGGCGCGGTCTGTAGCTTTGGCAGTATTATACTTCAAAATAGTTAAGTTTTTGATTTTTAAGTATAAAATATTGGCCTTATAAATCGTAGCTCATACACTCGAATCTGGAAGTACCGCTTCAAGGTAAGAAGCCTGAGGTAATAGTTTATGGCGGGAATAGCTCAGTTGGTAGAGCCCCGGATTGTGATTCCGGTTGTCGCGGGTTCAAACCCCGTTTCTCGCCCCATCTTGCTTTCGCAATATTTTTTACACGTTCAATTAGAGAATATTTTATTTAAATCACTATCATCAAAAAATAAATGCACATTTCATTATGAATAGCAATTTCACTATGTTCTTTAAACAAATCTCTAGCGTCTTTTTCACCTAAATTAGAGATAATTTTTCTCTAATTTTTCTGACTGAAAAATTACGCTTAGTTTGTGCATTGTATAAGGTGATAATAATTTTCCCTCTACTTAAAATTTAACCAAAGTTATCATACTTATCAATAACTTCGGTCACTTCAATCAGTAATAAACTAATTACACCATCCCCCTTAAAGTTGCATGGTAATTTTATTTTTATGCTTATGCCATTTACCAATATGATTGCCAGTACGCTCAATTCACAAAATAGCTGCTAAACCACTTTAGAATAACTACAATTCTCAATCATCTGCTGCCCACGGACGTCTAACTCTTTGAATAAAAATCTTCTAATACTCTCCAATAAGAGATATTTTAATTAAAACAAAAATTATGCACGACACGATTGAGAAAAAAATCATCATTAAAAATAACAATTAATTATTACTTGATACTTTGAGTGATTACCACTACCTTGCTAAAATAAACCTTAAAATCAGCATTGGATAAGGGTTGTGTATCTAAAAACTGGAAAAAAATTATCTATTGCCATTGTTGAATGAAAAATTTCTAAAGTGGCATTATTACACTAGATGAAAAAATGCATTTAATTTTGCGACTTTAGTAGCGCATAATCATAACAAATCCTTATTATAAATCAACATAAAAATAAATAGGAACCATCAAATAAGAAAACATTTAAGTGGCTATGACTATCCAATTATTCATGATAGACTTTATAGCAGAATTGAAAAAGTATATGTATAAGGTTTATAACTACAAGCAATTTCAATTGAATTTATTTTCCCCATTAAATATAAAAACGCTCAAAATTAAATTAAAGGAAATAAAAGACTTGAATTTAAATAGTAATAGCCTTATATAATTAATATTGATTAATTTTTAAAAAGGTTTAAGATGGAATTTTTAACACAAAACTGGTTGCTAATTACAATTGTTGTTGTTTTGCTTATTTGGATTATCAACATTTATAACAACTTGATTTCTTACAAAACTCAGTATCAAAATAGCTTTGAGCAAATTTCAATACAACTTAAACGACGCTTAGACTTAATTGGCAATTTGGTTGATGTTGCCAAAAAATACATGGAGCATGAAAGAGAAACGTTAACTGCTATTACTGAAGCTAGGGCAGAATTAACACAAGCCAACAAAGTGGCAAAAAAAAATCCAGGTGAGTCAAGTGTTATGACAAATCTAGCCAGTTCTCAGATAGCATTGGATAGTGCAATGAGTGGGTTTAACTTAAAAATGGAAGCCTACCCTGATTTAAAAGCAAGCGAAAATATGATGCAACTAAGTGAGGAGATGACCACCACAGAAAATCGTATTGCCAGTGCTCGACAGGGGTATAACGACTTAGTTCAAAAGTTTAATGAGTACAAAAAATCATTTCCGAATGTACTGTTTGCTGGTGTATTTGGCTTTGGTATAGATGCACAAAATTTAGAATTTAGCGAAAACTTGGAACAATTAAACCAAGCACCTAAAGACTTGTTTGCTTAAACCTTAATACGATTTACACTCCTATGGGCAATGGCAAGTCTCGCACTGAAATACATAAAACAATGCTTTTTTCCATCCCTCAAAGGGGCATTAAAAGGAGTACACTCTCTAAATCACACTGAGATTTCTGGAAACATCTTTAACAATGGACTTTAGGGAACATCAAGACAAGGCCAAAAAGAACACGATAATCATTTGGTCTTTATATCTTATTTTATTATTAATTTCGTCTATGTTAATTGGCTACACTTTGTTTATTGGGCTGAATTTAGCACAGTTTTATCAGCCTGAATATCAACAATACAGCTTTAATGAAAAGTTTATTGCTGCCAATCAAATCGTCTTTCAGAATCAAGAGCAGTTACTTGGTTTTTTGGAGTTTTCACTAATGGTATTATTGGCAATGCTGAGTGCCACTGCATTTGGTTTTTATCAAAAATCAAATGGACATAAAGTCGCACTTGCCTTTGGTGGCAAACTAATTAGTGATGAAGACAAGCTGTCAATTGAAGAAAAACAAACACTTAATATTGTTGCCGAACAAGCCTTGGCAGCCAACATTCCTGCTCCCGCCTTATACATCATTCCAGATAATGCCATTAACGCCTTTGCTGCAGGAAAAACCACTCAAGAAGCGATTGTTGCCATTACTCAAGGTTCAATGGTGAGTTTTAATCGCACTCAATTATCTGGTGTCATTGCTCATGAAATTGGACATATTGTCAACCATGACATCAAACTTAACATCCAAATCAGTGCATTTGTATTTGGTTTTACTGCATTGTTTTTTCTCGCCAGAATGATATTTTATCAAGCCGCTTATAATCGCCGCATGGATGGTCGAGCAAAATTAATATTATTTGCAATTGCCGCTATCATTGCATTAATTGGAATGATGACGGTTTGGTTCGGGCGTATTTTACAAGCAGCAATGTCACGCCAACGTGAATATTTAGCTGATGCCTCTGCTGTTCAATTTACTCGTTATCCTAATGGTTTGGTTGAGGCATTTGAGATTATGCAAAATAGTGGTAATAGTGGTAAAACTAAACTTGAAAACCCCAATACCGAAGAATACACTCATGCCATGTTGTTTGGAATGTCTGGTGAGTTATTTGCCACACACCCACCACTAGATAAGCGCATTAAAAGAATCCAAAATAGAATCTAATGTCAATAGCTATTAAATCAAAGGATGATATTGAAAAAATGCGTGTGGCTGGATATTTAGCAGCTAATGCCATTGATATGATATCGCCTTATGTTAAGGCTGGCATTAGTACTGATGAATTAGACAAAATTTGCCATGATTACATTGTTAATCATCAGGGAGCAATTGCTGCGCCACTTAATTATCACGGTTTTCCAAAATCTATTTGTACCAGTGTTAACCATGTAGTTTGCCACGGCATTCCTGGATTTAAGAGACTTAAAAAAGGGGATATAATTAATATTGATATCACCATTATTAAAGATGGCTTTCATGGTGATACTTCAAAAATGTTCATCATTGGTAAATCCAGCGTCAAAGCACAACTCATTTGTAGAATTGCACAAGAATGTTTATACATCGGTATTAAACAAGTAAAACCTGGTATTCATTTGGGTGAAATTGGCAAGGCAATTGGCACTCATGCGAATAAAAATAATTGCGCCGTGGTGCGTGATTATTGTGGACATGGCATTGGAACTGAGTTCCACGCTGAACCTCAAGTGGTTCATTATGATGATGGAAAATCAGACATTAGTCCAATCCTTGAAGCAGGTATGACTTTTACAATTGAGCCTATGATTAATCTAGGGGGGTTTGAAGTTATTACTTCTAAAGTTGATAACTGGACAGTAACCACAAAAGACCACACGCTTTCTGCACAATGGGAGCATACTATTTTAGTCTCGCAAAACGGATGCGAGATCTTAACTCTCAGAGATGAAGAGTCGGTATAAAAATAGTACAGTGCTTATGCTAAAATAGTCTTTTATCGCTATTGTTTTGAACCGTTGAAACGCTTACGAAATTATTTTATCTCTGGTCTATTATTCTGGATACCTTTAGGGCTTAGTATTGTTGTTATTAAATTCTTTTTAGAATTAGTCAATAATATTGTTCCCACCCAATACCTACCAGAAGCTTTATTTAATTTAGACAACACCATTCCTGGATCTGGCATTATTTGGGTTATTTTTATCATGCTAATAACGGGTGCTTTAGTTAATAATTTTATTGGTCGTAAGCTAATCCAACTTTGGGAAAAACTACTCAATAAAATTCCAGGATTTAGAAGTATCTATAGCGCACTTAAACAACTTTCAGATACCGTGTTTAGCCCTTCTGGTAAAAGTCTTAAAAAAGCACTATTGGTTGAATATCCTCGCAAAGGTATGTGGACTATTGCTTTTCAAACAGGCAACTATGGTGGCGAAGTAGAGAGAAAAGTTGGACAAAAAATTATTAATATTTACGTACCTAGCACTCCCAATCCTACTTCTGGCTTTTTCATTATGCTTTCAAAAAATGATGTGATTGAGCTTGACATGAGTGTTGATGAAGCATTCAAACTGATTATTTCTACTGGTGTAGTAACGCCAATACAAAAAAGGTAAAACTATGAGAACACATTTTTGTGGCGAACTAAACAAAGACAATATAGGCCAAACAGTAGAAATTTATGGCTGGGTTAATCGCAGGCGTGATCATGGTGGTGTTATCTTTTTAGACATGCGTGATAAACACGGTATTGCTCAAGTGGTTATCAATCCTGATAATGCAGATTTTTCTTTGGCTGAAACCGTTCGTAACGAATTTGTATTAAAAATTACAGGCACAATTATTGCCAGAGGCGAGGGTTTAACTAATCCAAAACTAAGCACTGGTAAAATTGAAATTAAAGCGCAAAATATTGAAATTCTTAACACTTCCAAACCCGTACCATTCCAGATTGATGCAACTGACACCTCAGAAGAAGTGCGACTTAGATATAGATATCTAGACTTACGTAGTGATACCATGCAAAATCGCTTACGTTTACGTTCACGCGTTACTCGTTATATGCGTGAATTTATGGATGAGCATGATTTTTTAGATATCGAAACCCCGTTTTTAACCAAAGCCACCCCAGAAGGTGCGCGTGATTATTTAGTGCCTTCGCGCACTCATTCAGGTAAATTCTTTGCCTTGCCACAATCACCACAATTATTCAAACAACTTTTAATGATGTCAGGATTTGAGCGTTATTATCAAATTGTTAAATGCTTTAGAGATGAAGACTTACGTGCTGATCGCCAACCTGAATTTACCCAACTTGATGTTGAAACTTCATTTATGAGTGAAAATGAAATCATGACAATGATGGAAAAAATGACACGAGGCTTGTTTAAATTAGTCATTAATGTTGACTTAGGTGATAATTTTCCCACCATTACTTATGCAGATTCCATGGCAAAATACGGGCTAGACCGCCCAGATATGCGTATTTCAATGCAAATAGTCAGCATAGACAAAATAATGCAAGGCGTTGATTTTAAAGTATTTTCAGGTCCGGCTAATTACGATGATTCTCGTGTTGCCGCTTTAAAAGTACCAAATGGTGCCAGTATTAGCCGTAAAAATATCGACAAATATACAAAATACGTTAGCATTTATGGCGCAAAAGGTTTGGCTTATATCAAGCTTAATAAAAACGGTCCAGCATCCCCTATTTTAAAATTCTTAGGCGATGAAGTAATCGCTAAAGTTATCGAAATGACAGATGCAAAAACAGGGGATATTATTTTCTTTGGCGCTGATAAAAGCAAAATTGTTAATGAAGCTTTGGGTAATTTGCGTGAACAACTTGCTAAAGATTTAGATTTATTCGATACACAATGGGCTCCTATTTGGGTGGTTGATTTTCCGATGTTTGAAGTGGGTGACGATGGCTCATTAAATACCACTCATCATCCATTTACTGCTCCTAGTGTTGATGCTAAAACTTTAGAAAAAACTGCCACTACCGCCCTATCCAAAGCATATGACTTAGTCATTAATGGCTCTGAGGTGGGTGGTGGCTCTATTCGTATCCATCAAATTGATATGCAAAAAACTGTTCTAAAGCTACTAGGTATTTCCGACCAAGAGATACAAGATAAATTTGGTTTTTTTCTGAATGCGCTAGAATATGGCTGCCCACCTCATGGTGGTATGGCATTTGGTCTTGACCGCTTGATGATGATTATGACAGGTGCAAACTCTATTCGTGATGTGGTTGCTTTTCCAAAGACTCAAACTGCCGCTTGTCTTTTAACCGATACACCTACCAGTATATCAAGAAAATTATTGCGTGAATTAAGTGTTAAGATCAATCTTCCAGAAAAAGACTAATCATTCGTGTTATCAACCCAAGAACAAATTAAGACTGAATTAAAAACTCACAATGCAGTTTTAGTTGCGCACTATTATGTAGATGCTAAATTGCAAACCTTAGCAGAAGCAACGGGCGGTATTGTATCTGACTCATTAGAAATGGCACGCTTTAGTCAAAACTGTGATGCACATACTATTATTATTGCAGGGGTTAAATTTATGGGAGAAACTGCCAAAATTCTCTCGCCTGAAAAAAGAGTATTGGTCTTAAATTCCCATGCAACCTGCTCACTCGATGAAGATTGTCCAATTGATCAATTCTCAGAACTTTGTGACCAGCATCCTGATAGAATAGTGGTGGTTTATGCAAACACTTCAGCACAAGTTAAAGCACGCGCTGATTGGGTTGTTACCTCAAGCAGTGCACTTAATGTCGTCAAACACCTTAAAGACAACGGGGAAAAAATTTTATGGGCGCCTGATAAGCACTTAGGACACTACGTGCAAACTCAAACAAATGCTAATATGCTCTTGTGGCAAGGTGCTTGTGTGGTACATGAACGTTTTAAAGCAGATGCACTAAAAGTCTTAAAAACATTACACCCTGAGGCGGCTGTTTTGGTTCATCCTGAATCCCCTCAATCTGTAGTAAATCTAGCAGATGTTGTCGGTTCAACCAGCGCACTAATTGATGCGGTTAAAAATAGGCCTGAAACTACTTTTATCGTGGCAACTGATAATGGTATTTTTCATAAAATGCATGAAGTTGCACCCAATAAAAAACTAATAGAAGCCCCCACTATGGGCGAAGGCGCAGATTGTGAGTCGTGTGCGCACTGTGAATGGATGGCAATGAATACACTGGAAAACTGTTTAAATACTTTGCAAATAGGTAATAACGAAATATTTATTAATACCGACATTTGCAAAAAAGCAAAAAATGCAATTCAAAAATTGCTTGACTTTACCGTATAAAAAGTAAAAATTTATACCCTCACTAACGAAATATCATTATGGCAGGACATAGTAAATGGCACAATATTCAACACCGAAAAGGCGCACAAGATGCTAAGCGTGGAAAAATATTCACCAAACTGATTAAAGAAATTGTCATCTCTGCCAAAATAGGTGGTGGTAGAATTGAAAATAATCATTCTCTTAAAATAATAATTGATAAAGCCTTAGCAGTAAACATGAGGCGTAATACCATTGAAAATGCCGTCAAACGTGGTAATGGCGATTTTGATGGGAATAATTATGAAAAAATTCGTTATGAGGGTTATAGCTTAGGTGGCACTGCTATTATGGTTGACTGTTTGAGTGATAATCGTAATCGCACGATATCTGATATACGTCACGCTTTTTTAAAACACGGCGGTAATTTAGGAAGAGATGGCTCGGTATCTTATCTATTCACCAAACAGGGTTTTATTAGTTTCGATACAGGCAATGAAAACCAAATTATGGAAATAGCCCTTGATGAAGGTGCGCAAGATATCATCACCAATGACGATGATTCCATCGATGTCATCACTACACCTGAAGATTTTTTCACCATTAAAGATGTACTTACAACATCAGGGCTTGAACCAAGTCACGCAGAAGTAACGATGGAACCTGCCAGCCGTGTTGAACTTAATCTGAGTGATGCAGAAAAATTCATGAAATTAATTGACCACTTAGAAGATTTAGACGAAACCAAAAAAATCTATCATAATGCAGATATTTCCGATAAGGTAATGGTGCGGTTATAATGTGATTTATGAAACATGAATGATTAAAAAATTTTGGAATATTACTGTTGTAAATATTAATAGTGGTTTAATTTTATTTTCTATACGTCCAAAAACAAAAAAATAAATTGACATTCAAATTGAACAGCGAATGAATGAAAGGTTTAAAATAAAATGAAGCCTCTAACATATAAAAGCAATTTATACCTTATATAAACTGAAATATAGAGGAAAAGAAATATCGTAAACAAATTGCACAAATTTTGTGTTCGCATATTCGCTCAAAAACCAATGAAGAAGCATTTCAAAAAAATATAGTAAACATCCATCAAATGAAATACAAATCACCATTAATCTTTTATTTAAAGAAAAGGCTCAGGTGTACGAGATTTTGTAAAAAAAATATTAAGTTAAAAAATACAATCAAGATCATTGAAAATTCTAAGTCTTATTTGTCTGATTATTAGTGTCAAAATATGCAAGCAATTATCAAAGATAAGAAGAGTCTTGATCCAAATTATAATGTACTAAATGATTGTATTACTGACGTTTTAGAAGATAGTTAAAATTCAAGTCCAAGTAACTATTAATAAAGACTGTGGTACAACTACAAAATACCAAGTAAGTCATTTAAAAAACTCAGCCTATTATATTTCAAGATAAATCTATCCGTAAAAATTGGAGGAAGATCAACAAAAATGATATTTTCAATGGTGAATGCTAAGACCTCCTACATGTAAATATTGGAATACTTTTTAAAAAACTAAAACAAAATGAATATGAGCTGTCCCCAGATTATGGCAGTTGAAAATATTATTTAACTAATGTGGCAAATACTAAAGCTATTTTTAGACTAATTTAATCTATTCCCTCGTTAAAAGTCAAGCCATTTAAATTTTGACTAGCTAAGATTGGTAATGATATAGTTGATAAAATTTACGACTTAGAACTTGTAATTAATCATGCTATTCAAAGTTATCATCAAAAGAGTTATAATGGGAAATGAATTAATCAGAGACTAAAATCTATTGAAATTCGCAAAAATTTGATTAATGAATGATAAAAATGTAGTACCAAAGAAGATGTTGAATATGCTATTTTAACTAATGAAATTCTACAATCTTGGAGTAAGATAAATACCCAAGAATACAAAAAATTTAAAGGACTACACAAAGAGTCGTTAAGGAATAATATAAGTAGTTTAGAATTGCTGCTCAATATGTTAGCTGAAGCATCCACTGCTGAGACTAGTAAAAATGAATAAATAAAAGGTTTAAATAAAAATTAAACTGTTGCTAGAAAAGGTGGTTTAGTTGCCAAAAGTGCAAAAATAAAATTAGAATAAAAATATTTTAAATGATAAAAACTATTCAACACATTCAAGCATTAAGTGATTTTAAGCAAGATATGCTTAATAAAAAAATAGCTCGGCTTGGGGTCAAATTAATCAATACTGAGTTTGTGCATTTTGTAAATTATGAAAGTTTACTGACTGATAATGAAGTAATTACACTTGAAGAACTTTTAAGTTACGGCTCTTATGTTGAAATAACCAATGACATGCAAATTATTATTATTCCACGCCTTGGTACAATCTCGCCTTGGTCGTCAAAGGCGAGTGATATTTTGCATTTGTGCGGGCTTGAAAAGGTGCATCGTATTGAGCGTGGGGTGATTTATCATCTTGATAAAAAAATCACAGATAAAAAGGCAATTTTATCTATCATCATGGACAAAATGACCGAATCAGAACTTAGTTCAATTGATGATGCGCATTTAATTTTTGACAATTTTGAGCCTCGACTATTAGCAAATATTAATATTTTAGCTGAGGGAAAATCTATACTAGAACGTATTAATATAGAATTGGGTCTAGCATTATCGAGTGGTGATATTAACTATTTAGTGGATAGTTTTACCAAACTAAAGCGCAATTCTACAGATATTGAATTGATGATGTTTGCACAAGCAAACTCAGAACATTGTCGGCATAAAATTTTTAATGCGGATTGGATGATTAATGGCAAGTCTCAAGTAAAAAGCCTATTTTCTATGATCCGCAATACTTATCATCAACATCCAGAAGGGTTATTAAGTGTTTATTCAGATAATTCAGCGGTGATGGCGGGTTATCAGGGTGAACGTTTTTATGCAAATACCAAGGGCAAATACGTCACTTCAAAAGAACATCGAGCAATTTTGATGAAAGTTGAAACTCATAACCATCCTACTGCTATTGCGCCTCATTCAGGAGCAGCCACAGGCTCTGGTGGGGAAATTCGCGATGAAGGCGCGACAGGTCAAGGTTCCAAGCCTAAAGTAGGTTTATGTGGATTTAGTGTTTCTAATTTAAACATTAAAAATGCTCAACAGCCTTGGGAGATTAATTATGGAAAGCCCAATAAAATTAAATCAGCACTTGATATTATGCTTGAAGGACCAATTGGGACAGCTAGTTTTAATAATGAATTTGGTCGTCCAAACACCTTGGGCTATTTTAGAACTTTTGAACAAAAAACACCGAATGGCGACGTGCGTGGCTATCATAAGCCAATTATGTTGGCAGGTGGTTTGGGGCATATTCAAGAACAACACATTAAAAAAGGTAATATTCCAGTGGGAAGTAAGATTATCGTTTTAGGTGGCCCAGCAATGTTAATCGGCTTGGGTGGTGGTACAGCATCAAGTATTAAAAGTGGTGAGCAAAACGAGGATTTAGATTTTACTTCAGTGCAACGTGCTAATCCTGAAATGCAAAGGCGCGCTCAAGAGGTGATTGATAGCTGTACCAATATGGGCAAAGACAATCCGATTGTTTCTATTCACGATATTGGCGCAGGTGGCTTGTCTAATGGCTTGCCTGAACTGGTGAATGATTCTGCTAGAGGTGGACGATTCCAATTGCGTGCTATTCCCAATGATGATTTTAAAATGTCACCACTTGAAATTTGGTGTAATGAATCACAAGAACGTTACGTGTTAGCGATTGAGGAAAAAAATCTTAAGATATTTACAGATATTTGTACTCGTGAGCGGGCGCCTTTTGCAGTGCTAGGTGAATCAACCAAGGAACAAGTACTTATCTTGAACGATGAATTATTTGACAACAACCCCATTAATATACCCATGGATGTTCTGCTTGGCAATCCACCAAAAATCAGTATTAATGTACGCTCAGAAAGTGATCATCTTAATGCATTGAATACTAATAATATCACTATTGATGACGGTATTTCTAGACTATTACAACTTCCAACCATTGCCAGTAAAAATTTCTTAATTACCATTGGCGATAGAAGCGTCACCGGCTTAGTCGCACGTGACCAATTTATAGGGCCGTGGCAAGTACCTGTTGCAGATTGTGCTATATCGTTAGCAGACTACACAAACTACCAAGGTGAAATCATGTCTTTGGGTGAAAAAACACCTTTGGCATTGTGTAATGCTGAATCTGCAGCTAGAATGACAATTGGTGAAGCTTTAACCAATATATTAGGTGGCTTTGTAGAAGATATTCACCACATTAGTTTAAGTGCCAACTGGATGAGTGCCAATGGACATACAAATGAAGACGCAAAATTATTCTCAGCCGTTAAAGCTATAGGTATGGATTTATGCCCAGAATTAGGTTTGACAGTACCTGTAGGTAAAGACTCAATGAGCATGAAAACTTCATGGCAGGAACAAGGTGAGGATAAATCAGTCACCGCTCCACTTTCGCTCATTATTACTGCTTTTTCTAAAACCCCTGATGTTCGCTTGCAACTTACACCACTACTTGAAACTGACCAAGATAGCGAGTTATTGTTGATTGATCTTGGCTTTGGAAAAAATAGAATGGGGGGCTCTTGTTTGGCACAAGTTTATAACCAAGTCGGTAAAGATGCACCTAATCTTGATGATGCTTCTGTGTTTAAAAACTTTTTTACAGTCATCAATCAGTTTAATAAAGAGGGCTTAATCAGTGCTTATCATGATAGGAGTGATGGCGGTGTTATCACCACTTTAATGGAAATGGCATTTGCTTCACATTGTGGCTTAAATATTACTTCTAATGGTAAAATTGAGGATTTGTTTAATGAAGAGTTAGGTTGTGTTATTCAAGTTAAAGCGAAAAATAAACAGACTGTTACTAACCTTTTAAACTACGTTGGATTGTCAAACTGTACACACAAAATTGCTTCGATTAATCATACTGATACAATTGAAATCATTGTAAATGATAAAATTATTTACAATAAACCAAGGGCTAAATTACAATCCTTATGGTCAACCACTTCATTTGAAATCGCTAAGTTAAGAGATAAACCTAATTGTGCCGAACAAGAATTTAATAATATAGCTCATAATACTCCAGGTATCAAAATTAACCCTAGTTTTGATATTAATAAATCGGTTTCAGCACCTTATATCCTAAGCTCAGTAAAACCAAAAATTGCTATTCTAAGAGAACAAGGTATTAACGGACAGATAGAAATGAGTGCTGCGTTCACAAAAGCTGAATTTGATGCCATTGATGTACATATGAGTGATATTTTATCTGATAAAGTCTTCCTAGCTGATTTTAAAGGTTTGGTAGCTTGTGGTGGTTTTTCTTATGGCGATGTGCTTGGTGCAGGACGTGGTTGGGCCAGCTCTATTTTGTACAACGAGCGTACTAAAGATGAATTTGAAGCTTTTTTTTCTAGAAAAGACAGTTTTGCATTCGGTGTTTGTAATGGCTGTCAAATGATGTCTAATTTAACAGACATTATCCCTGGCTCATCACACTGGCCAAGTTTTCATCGTAATGTTTCAGAGCAGTTTGAAGCGCGTTTTTCCTCAGTTAAAATTAAACAATCAAACTCAATTTTTTTAAAAGATATGGCAGGCTCAATCATGCCAATTGCCATTGCTCATAGCGAAGGTCGTGCAAGCTTTGCACCTAAAATGGATAAAAACCATTCAATCATGCAATATGTTGATCATGGTGGCAAACCAACACAAAATTACCCACACAATCCAAATGGCTCAGATTTTGCCACAGCAGGTGTTACCAGTAAATCTGGACAAGTTACCATCATGATGCCACATCCAGAAAGAGTATTCAGAACGGTACAAAACTCACACTATCCAAAAAACTGGCATGAACGCAGCCCATGGATGAGAATATTTGAAAACGCTAGAGCTTGGGTTGATTAATACAAACTTTAACAATTATTTAAAAAGTTATGATTAATTGCTACTTAGTTTTTGTGCTGTATCGTTATCTTTAATTACTTCAAATATTTTTTCAAAAATACCATTTAATTTAAACAAACCAACAATTGATAATACAAAACGTTGAATACTTTACACATCTCCATCAATCATGCCAAGTACTTTATAAAAATCAATCTTAGTCACGCCAGAATGTAAACTAATTCACCATTGCATCATAAACATATATTTCATGTTCTAGTTTTATTGGTTAAGAATTTTGTATATTGTCATTATCTGCCTTTTTATTATTTATTGCCATGATTTCTCCACTATCTTTTAGATAAGAGCTTTTCATATACAAATTAAAATAACATTCTATACTGGTTTTAATAAATGATTCAACTCATGAAATATCAACTTATTCGCTCTAAGCGAAAAACACTAAGCTTACAAATTTCTGACAATGCAGAACTATTGATACGTACACCAAACAGGCTAAGTATCAAAAAAATTGAAAGTTTTATCCGTGAAAAGCAACACTGGATTGAAAAAAAACAAGCGCTGATTAAAAACACCAAACGAAAAATGCATTACCATGAGGACGAAGATCTTTTGTATTTAGGTAACACCTACCCACTTAAACTCATACACATGCAAAAACCACAAATACATTTTGATGGTACGAACTTTTATTTAAGTGGCGATGGTAAAACGCATTTTCACACATGGTATAAAAACACATTTAGAAACATTGCTCTACCCAGACTTGATTACTATGCCGACTTACACCAACTTAATTACAAAAAGGTGTATCTTAAAGCACAAAAAACCAAATGGGGGTCTTGTAGTCACGTTAATAATATTAACTTAAATTATCTACTCATCATGGCACCAATGAATGTAATTGATTATGTTATTGTACATGAGCTTGCCCATATCAAACACAAGCATCATCAAAGTGAGTTTTGGCAATTAGTTAAATCTATTTTGCCTAACTATCATCAAGCCAAGAATTGGCTTAAAGAACAAGGCCATCAATTAAGAAGATTGTAAAATATATTCAATTTAATTTTTTCTCGAAAAGTTATTTGGTTAAAGTTTGTAAGTGAGTTGTTCTTTCACTCAAATAGTTTAATTCTTCTTCTATGATTTTATCATGTATAGAATAGTGTGCTTTAACATAGGCTTATTTAAGCAACTGAAAACAACTACGCTTAAACTTGTTATTTTGTAAAAAACATCAATTAATATTTCATCTTGATGAACCACCATGTTATAAATTATGAGTATAAGGTTTATATTAAGCTAAAACTAAGAATAGACAAGAGTAACAATTTTCTACTACTTAATAAAATATAAAAATTGCTTATTTTAAATTTCCTCTATCAAAAAACAGAATTAAAAATTAGAAAAAATTCATTCATACTACAAAACCACTCATCATAATCAAAAATCACCATTTTTTTTACATTTTTCTTAGGTTAAATTCCCAAGTATTATCAATTCTTTTCTGCTTAACTCATATAGGAACAACTCCGCTCTTAAATCAATAAAGAAATATTGCCCTTCTTTTAAAGCACTATTTACCTTGTCCAAGGCATACACAATTAAATTACACTCCAGCTTAAAAGGTGATGCTAAGAAGATTTTAACTTTATCCCCAAGGTATCTCTACAAATCATAATTTGTGGCCAAGTAAAATTGATTAACAATCACTAATATAACTAATCTGTGATTTATTTACTCTTGCCAGCGGCGCGACTTATTTATTTCTAGGCAAATTTTTTACTATAAAATATTTCATTTGGTTTAGTTAAATAAATATTGGATATTTATTGTTGACAGGAATTATACAGATACAATAATAAGTGTGCAGTAGAGGATAGAGTTTTATTATTATCATGATAAAAATAGTTAAAACTCCACTCCCTACTACTTTAAGAATAAAGTAGATAAAACTCTTAAAAAATGATACTACTATGTATAACTATAAAACACTACTTGGTGTCGAATTTTTCGCTAGCTTTTTCCATTTCACCCTTTAAAGTACCCATATCAGCCATTTCAACAATAATATCGCCACCACCCACTAACTCTGAGTTGAAATAAATTTGCGGGAATGTTGGCCAGTCTGCAAATACAGGTAAGCTCTGAAAGACTTCTTGGTCTTCAAAAATATTAACATAGGTAAACTCAACACCTGTTGAGGCAAGCGTTCTCGCTGCTGTAGCGGAAAAGCCACATTGTGGAAATTGTGGCGTACCCTTCATATAAAGTATAATTGCTGCACTGTCTACTTGCTGTTGAATTCTGTCCATTACGTCCATCTTGTATTACTCCTTTAATACTTAATTGCTGAGTATTTTACTCATATTTTCTATTTAATCGCCTGAGAAATTGTGTATTTTTGTCCTTGTTTGAGTTTTTTATAATTACCAAATACGGATTTAAAATTGTCTTTAATAAAATGTCTTAAGCCATTAATGCTTACAAACATTATTTTACCATTTGGTTTTAACGCATCATAAGCATCATACAAAATAATACTAAGCTGTTCTCTGCCTACTTTCGCAGGTACATTTGATAATATTTTATCAAAATAATTTGTTTTGTTAACACTTAAAAACGCATTTGACAAATAAGCCTGTGCATTGTTAATATGATTAAGTTTGACATTGATGTTTGACAACTCAACAGCAACAAAATCTTTATCTACCATGTGCACTTCTCCTTGTGGACAAGACTTGGCGACTGCTAAACCAATAGGGCCATAACCACAGCCTAAATCAAGGCATTTATCATCATTGGAAATTCTTAAATGCTTCATGAATAATTCAGTGCCATCATCAATAGAACGAGGACTAAACACACCCCAGCGAGTTTTTAGAGTTAAATCAATCCCAAGTAAATTTGTTTGAATGGTTAAATCTTGCTTTAATCTTGGAATATCTTTTTTTGTAAACATATCACGTCTCATTATACATAAGGGTATTTAATAAACTGCTGATGATAAAATATACAACTATGAAAAAACCAGAACTACTCTCTCCTGCTGGCAGTCTTAAACATATGCGCTATGCTTATGCTTACGGTGCAGATGCTATCTATGCAGGACAACCAAGATACAGCCTTAGAGTGCGTAATAACTCATTTGATAGTAAGACTTTAGAACGAGGTATACTTGAGGCGCATGCAAATAATAAAAAATTCTTTGTTGCCTCAAACATCATTCCACACAATAGCAAGATTAAAACTTACATGAAAGATATTGAACCTATCGTTAATCTTAATCCTGATGCTTTGATTATGGCAGACCCTGGCTTAATCATGATGGTGAAAGAAAAATTTCCAAATCAAGTTATTCATTTATCAGTTCAGGCAAATGCGATTAATTACGCAACGGTAAAATTTTGGAAAAATGTGGATATTAATCGCATTATTCTTTCGCGTGAGTTGTCATTAGATGAAGTTAAAGAAATTCGCCAAGAATGCCCAGATATTGAATTAGAAGTATTTGTGCATGGCGCACTGTGTATTGCTTATTCTGGTCGTTGTTTGTTATCAGGTTATTTTAATCACCGTGACCCAAACCAAGGTTCATGCACCAATTCTTGTCGTTGGAAATATGACGTCAAACAAGCCGAAGAAACTCTTGAGGGTGATATTAAAGCAGTTGAAATTAAAACTTCTGAAAATCAAATTGTGCTACTTGAAGAACAAAGTCGTCCTGGTGAGTTGATGCCAGCTTTTGAGGATGAACATGGTACTTATATTATGAATTCTAAAGACTTACGCGCCGTTGAGCACGTACACACACTCACAGCTATTGGGATTGATTCACTCAAAATCGAGGGTAGAACCAAATCACATTACTACGCTGCACGCACAGCACAAGTATATCGACAAGCCATTGATGATGCTGTTGCTGGTCATGAATTTAATAAAGATGCCTTTGGTGTGCTAGAAAATCTTGCCAATCGAGGGTATACCGATGGCTTTTATCAAAGACACCAACCAGAAGAATTACAAACTTATTTTGATAATTATTCACGCTCAAATAAGCAACAAGTAGTGGGAGAAATCCTAGATTATAAAGATGGCAAGGCTTTTATCGAAGCTAAGAATAAATTTAGTGTGGGTGATTCTATTGAAGTTATCTTGCCTAATGGTTGTTTTAATACCACTATTAAATCGATGCTAACTGAACATAACGAAGTGTTAAATGTTGCCAAGGGTAGTGGCTATAGAGTGTGGATTCCGATGCGTGATATCAAGCCAGAACTTGGCTTTATCGCTAGAAATTTTGATGAAAAGATTAAAATTAAAAACAAAAACATTCAAAAAGATCCTTTGCTAAAAATTCGCCGCCCTTCCTGGTAGTTTTAAAATAGCCTTACTATTACCAGTATAATGATGTTTTTTTAAGTTAAATTTAAATTTGGTGTTAAATTCAATAACGTCTCCTCTAGATATTAAACAACTTGACATTGCAAAATTGCAATCTTTAGCTGAAGAAGTACGTACGTTTTTAATTGAGAGTATTCAAAAAACAGGTGGCCACTTAGCGCCCAATCTTGGCACAATTGAGATGACCATTGCCACACATTATGTGTTTGACACACCTAATGATAGCTTTGTCTTTGATGTTGGGCATCAGGCTTATACCCATAAAATCCTCACAGGTCGTTTTGATAAAATGCACACATTACGTCAAAAGGGCGGCTTGTCAGGTTTTACAAAACGTAGTGAAAGCAAACACGATAGCTTTGGTGCTGGACATTCATCAACTTCAATTAGTGCCGCTTTAGGTATTGCTATTGGTAACGGTATTAACAATAATAATAGTAAATCTATTGCTATGATTGGCGATGGCGCACTCACAGGCGGCATGTCATTTGAAGCACTCAATCATGCAGGTGATAGTGATGCAGACTTACTCATTATCTTAAATGACAATGATATGTCAATATCAAAAAATGTGGGTGCTATGAATAAATATCTTACCAAGCTTATCTCTGGAAAGGTTTATTCAATCATGAAATCAAAGTCACTAGGATTTTTAGAAAAAATGCCTAAAATCCATAAATTTGCCAAACGTTCAGAAGAACACCTTAAAGGCATGGTTCTGCCTAGTACTTTATTTGAGGAGTTGGGGCTTGATTATTTTGGGCCTATTGATGGACATGATTTACCCACATTAATCCAAACGCTACAAAACCTAAAACAACAAACAAAACCAAGACTCTTACACATTATTACCAAAAAAGGTTACGGGCTTAAAACAGCAGAGAACGATCCGTGCAAATTTCATAGTGTGTCACCTATTTCATCAAACTCTTCCAATCTGCCCAGTTATAGTACTGTATTTGGTGTTTGGCTAAATAACACCGCACTTCATCATAAAAACCTAATTGCTATTACGCCTGCTATGTGCACTGGATCTGGTATGAGCGAATTTAAAAAAAATTATCCTAAGCAATATTTTGATGTGGGTATTGCAGAACAGCATGCTATTACTTTTGCAGGTGGACTTGCCACTCAAGGTTTAAAACCGATAATAGCTATCTATTCTACTTTTTTGCAACGTGGTTATGATCAACTTATTCATGACATTGCATTGCAAAATCTAAATGTTATTTTTGCAATTGACCGAGCTGGATTAGTAGGAAGTGATGGCGCAACCCATGCAGGCAGTTTTGATTTGAGTTTTTTAAGATGCATTCCCAACTTAACTATTATGGTGCCAAGCAATGCAATGCAAATGTATCAAATGTTTAATACTGCATTTGAAACTAACGGTACTATTTGTATACGCTACCCTAAAGGAACATCAGATATTAAAAATTACATCACTGATGAGAAAATTCCATTGGGTAAAGCAAAAATTATACTTGAAGGCTCTAATGTAGCAATTTTTGCTTTTGGTATTATGGTCAAAAGTGCACTTACCGCAGGTAAAAAACTAAATGCAACTGTGGTTGATATGCGTTTTGTTAAGCCGCTTGATAAAGCACTAATTATTAAATTAGCCAGTTCACACACCAAACTTATCTCTATTGAAGATAATGTCATCATAGGTGGTGCAGGCAGTGCAATCAGTGAACTGCTACATCAAAAAAATATCAACACACCTTTAAGCATTTTAGGCTTGCAAGACAAATTCAGCGAGCAAGGTGAGCAACAAGAATTGTATGATTTGTATGAATTAAACGAAATAGGCATTATAAATGCTGTACATTCATGAAAAAACTATTAAAACGCTACAGTCCTAATCCAGATGAGTTAAAAAATCATAAGCATTTAGGCTGGCTTGGTAAGCATTTACATCATTCAAGCTTGTGGAACTTTAATAGAAAATCTATCTCTAAAGCATTTGCAATTGGGCTATTTTGTGCATTTATTCCCATACCCTTCCAAATGCTATTGGCTGCACCAATTGCAGTTATATCTAGTGCAAACTTACCACTATCTATTGCACTAGTTTGGATTACCAATCCTATTACTATGCCAGTTATTTTTTATGGTTGCTATAAACTTGGTTCTTGGATCTTGGATGTTAGTATCGAGAAAGACCTTGTTATGTCACTTGAGTATGTTTGGCAAGTATTTAATGTTATTTGGCAGCCTTTCTTACTTGGGTGTTTGATTGTTTCTATCGTCAGTTCAGTACTTAGCTATTTATTGATACAATTTATTTATCGCTACAAGGTTTACAAAAGGGTTAAGGGCTTTTAAGCCTATTTCTAACCTGAGCTTCAAGTTCATTCACCAAATTTTCATTAGTTATTTTAGAATGGGTTTTACCATCAAGATACAAAAGATTCGGCTCACCACCTATTAAGCCGACTGACACTGCCTTTGCTTCACCGGGCCCATTAACCACACAACCAATCACTGCCACATCAATTGGCGCAGTAATGCCTTCAAGACGAGACTCCAACTCATTAACTATTTTAATCACATCAAATTTCTGTCTAGAGCACGATGGACAAGCAATTAAATTAACTCCTTTTGAGCGTAAATTTAAAGATTTTAAAATATCAAAACCAACACGTACTTCATCAACTGGATCAGAGGCTAAAGAAATTCTAATTGTATCACCAATACCTTCTGATAATAACAAACCCAAGCCAATCGAAGATTTAATCGTACCAAAACGCAGAGATCCTGCTTCAGTAATACCTAAATGTAATGGATTATCAATTTGAGAAGCTAGTTGCTGATAAGCAAATACAGTCATAAAAATTTCACTGGCCTTGAGTGAAATCTTAAAATTATCAAAATTTAGTTTATCTAAAATGTCAATCTGCCTAAAGGCAGATTCAACCATTGCCTCAGGCGTTGGCTCTGTGTATTTTTTTTGCAAATCTTTTTCCAAAGAACCTGCATTTACACCAATTCTAATGGGAATATTATGGTCTATAGCTGCTGCCACTACTTCTCTTATTCTGTCTTCTCGTCCAATATTGCCTGGGTTGATTCGCAGACAATCGGCGCCATATTCTGCTACCTTGAGTGCAATTTTGTAATCAAAATGGATATCAGAAATCAATGGAATATTGACCTGTTTCTTTATGATTTTAAAAGCTTCTGCCGCATCTATTGTCGGTACAGATACACGTACCAAGTCAGCACCTGCATTTTGAATGGCCTGTATTTGCGCAACTGTTGCCTTGACATCAGTCGTTTCAGTATTAGTCATACTTTGTACTGAAATTGGCGCATCACCACCAATTGCAACATCACCTACAAATACTTGTTTAGATTTTCTTCTTTGAATTATATATACTGGCTTCATTAATTCTTTTTGATATAATTATAAATTGCTTCATCTAGTGCTTTTGGGTTAATAATTTTTTTATTAGAATCTGAATCAAGCGATGAATGATTATCAATTATAACGGTACTCGTAATCTCTTTTTGTTCTTTTTCGCCCTTACTAATAATAATTAAAATAGGTGCTTCTTTTATTTTTTTAGTGTCATATTTTTGATTTAAATACCAAAAAATACTTATCATAAAAGCCAAAATAAGTAGTATCCACCATTTTAATTTAAGCTTTTTATTTCTTTTTTTGGGATAGTAATCAATGCCTTCTATCATAAGTTCTTTTGGTTTTATCCAACACTTTTCCAGCCAATTGCCCGCAAGCGCCACCAATATCTTCACCACGAGTGCGGCGCGTCATGGTGCGAATGCCTTGATGATATAAAATATTTTGAAACTTTTCAATGGTCTGTGCACTTGATGTTTGATATTGAGTTTTCTCAAATGAATTAAATGGAATTAGGTTTATTTTAGCCGAAATACCTTTTAATAATTTTACTAACTTATTAGCATGTTCAATAGAATCGTTCACACCCTTAAGCATGACATATTCAAACAAAATATGGCGCTTCTGAGTGCCAGCTTGCAAATACACTTTGCAAGCCTTTAGCAATTCTTCAAGTGAATATTTTTGATTAATAGGTACTAATTCATTTCGCAGATGATCATCAGATGCATGCAAGGAAACAGCTAAACTCACAGGAGTTCGTTCACTCATACGTAGCATAGCTGGTACCACACCAGAAGTAGAAATGGTCACCTTACGCCTGGATAAACCAAACGCCAAATCATCAAGTAATAAATCACAAGCATTATACACTGCGTGTTCATTTAATAAAGGCTCGCCCATACCCATAAACACAACATTAGAAATACGTTTGGTTTTGGAATTAAGATACCTACTGGCAATCAATACTTGGGCAATAATCTCAGCCGTTGTGAGATTTTTGTTAAACCCTTGCATACCAGTTGAGCAAAAAGTACAAGCCAAGCCACAGCCAACTTGGGAAGAAATACAAAGTGTGCCACGGTTTTTTTCAGGGATATAAATCATTTCAATATGATTGTTTTTATCCAATGCCAATACCCATTTAATTACCCCATCTAGAATAAAATTTTGTTTAACAACTCTGAGCAACTCAACACAAACTACCTTACTTAATTCATCTCTTAGAGATTTACTAAAATTAAGCATTTTTTCAAAATCAAACTCATGATCTTTATAAATCCACTGCATGATTTGCTTAGTACGATAAGGCTTTTCACCTAAACCCACAAAAAAATCATTCAGTGCATTCTGATTAAAACTTAAAAGATTTTTCTTATTCATATATTTTTTGCATCAATCCTTGCTTAATACAAGAAAGGTGTATTAGTGTTAACGAGTTCTTGGGAATACACCATCTTTGCCAAAAAAATACTCGATTTCAATAGCTGCATTTTCTAAAGAATCAGAGCCATGTACTGCATTTTCATCTAAAGACTTTGCAAAATCAGCACGAATAGTGCCTGAATCAGCCTCTTTAGGATTAGTAGTGCCCATAATTTCACGATGTCTAACAACAACATTTTCCCCTTCTAAAACCTGAACCATTACTGGGCCAGATGTCATAAATTCAATCAACTCACCATAAAATGGACGATTCTTATGCACTGCATAAAAACCACCTGCCAAATAATTATCAAGATGAATCATTTTGCTGGCAACAATTTTAAAACCAGCTTCTTCAAAACGAGAATAGATTTGACCGATTATGTTTTTTGCAACCGCATCTGGTTTGATAATTGATAAAGTACGTTCCATAGAAATCTCCACTAATCGTAAATAAAACGAAAATTTTTCTAAATTTTAGACATAAAAAAGCACCTAAAGGTGCTTTTTAAAACTAATTAATAAGTCTACTTATTAACCGCTTCCTTTAATGCTTTGCCTGCTTTGAAAGCAGCCACTTTTGATGCTTTGATTTGAATCGTTGCACCTGTTTGTGGATTACGACCTGTACGTGCTGCACGATTTCTGACAACAAAACTACCAAAGCCAGTAAGTTGCACACCATCACTACTAGCCATAGCACCAGTAATAGCATCTGTTGTTGCATTTAATGCACGAGAGGCGTCTACTTTAGATAAGTTTGCTGCTAATGCAATTGCATCGATTAATTCTGATTTATTCATTTTTTCTCCTCGAAAAATTAATTTGTAAAAATACTAAATGCTAAAGGTTGGCCATTAAAGGAGGTAGAGAATGAAAAGCAAATAAAAACTATCTATTGCCAACCTCCAACATTTAGACCTTCAAATTATAAAGGCATTTTTCTTAGTAAATTACAAATTTATAAAAAATAAATAATCACCAATCAAAACTAAAAATTAAAAATTTTATTTGTCTCTTTTAGCGTTCTTTGCTTGTCTCTTTGCCAATCTTTTAACTTAATGTCTTGACGTTTGTCATGAGATTTTTTACCCTTAGCCATGCCAATTTCTAACTTCACCTTGCCCCTAGCCCAATAAAGCTTAAGTGGTACAATAGTGGCTCCTTTTTGGTTAATATTGTCTTTAATACGATTAATTTCTAAACGATTGAGTAATAATTTTCGAGTACGAGTAGAGTCGGAATTAACATGTGTTGACACGCTCTTAAGTGGTGAAATATGTGCACCAAACAAAAATAGTTCGTTATTTTTTAAAATAACATAACTTTCTTTGATTTGGACTTTAGAGTCTCGCAAGCTTTTTACTTCCCAACCCTCTAAACTTAAACCAGCTTCTAAGGTTTGTTCGATAAAATAGTTATGTCTTGCCTTTTTATTAAGCGCAATGATGTTTAAACTTGTTTTTATTTTTTTATTGTTTTTAGCCATGCATCATATTTCTAAAAATGCTATTGTTACTTATTCTTGTGAACAAATGTATCAATTAATTAATCAAGTTAATCAATACCCTCAATTTCTTAATTGGTGTTCAGATGCTTCTATTTTAAAACAATCTAATGACCAAATTATAGCTTCGGTTAAAATTAATAAAGGGGTTTTCAATCAAACTTTCACAACAATCAATACTTTAATCCCCCATAAAAAAATTGATATGCGACTTAAGGAGGGGCCATTTAAATATCTAAATGGTGCTTGGATATTTACAAAACTAAGTAGTAACGCCTGCAAAATTGAACTCAATTTGGCGTTTAATTTTTCATCAAAACTAGTAGACATCGCCATATCGCCCATTTTTACTTCGATTGCCAATTCTCAACTGGATGCGTTTGTAACAAGGGCCAAACAAGTCTATAGCTAAAACCTATCTTTAACAAGCCATTTAGCGTTTTATACCAATTTAATGGTGAAAGTATAATACCTTGTCTGGTTTTATATTACTATGAAAGATATTTGTCCTATTAAACTGATAGACAAAGACTCATAAAGTTCAATTATATTGACTGATGATGATAAATTACAACATAAAATTTCCAATCAAAAATTTGATAAGGAAAAAACCTATATTATGCAAGTTGATGACAATATTACTAATGCTAATATTAATAGCCTGATGCTTGATATTGTATTAAAAGATGCTAAAATTAAATCCTCAAAAGCAAAAATTACCAAACAACTAAGTTGACTGTAAAATCGTATGCAACCCATACGTATACGTAAAAATATCCTCACTTCTTGAATTGAGTTAACCTTCACCGAAGGTAAGAATCATCAAATTAGGCGTATGACAGTCCATATTGATTTTCTAACTTTACGATTAATTAGATCTCAAATTGATAAAAAGCTTATGAAGCTCTTAAAACTAACTTATCAAGCTAATGAGTACAGGAATTGATGAAAAAATCAATTTTATAAATAGATTAAATGATTTCTAAAACTGAACACAAGTCACTTGTTAAGAATCTTAGCTATTTTAGCTTGATTAATCATTATTTAATTAAAATTAGCTATCAGTATGGTAACTTTTAGACGCATAATAGTTTGTAAAAAATGACAAAAGATACCAATTATGGTGTATTAGTAAAAATAGGCAATTATTGGTTTCACGTCCTCTATCAACAACGCTTTTTAAACCCAACACAAACCCAGGCCAATTGGTTAAAAACCACACTGGCAATCAACTTAGAGGCTTTTTAAATATTAAAGCCAGAAAACTTACTAATTTTTTTCAACAAGAATTAGATTATTTAAAATTCTAGACAAACTTCACCTTATTTTAAAATAAAATGAAGTTTGTTTTTTGTAAAACTTTAGGTACAAAAATTTACAGCGTATCAAGCCAGATACCCACTTGATTAGTTAGATTTTTAGCCGCACCTTGTTCTTGATAATAGTGACCTGCATTTTCAATAACTAATTGTGCACTGTGCGTATTGCCAGTAGCCTCCACTAAAACCTTTCTAAACTTTGCAAGACGAATAACACTAGCAAAATCATTTTCAGAAAATACATCTAATACTGGGATGTGCATTTTATCCAATGGAAATGGCTTAACCATTTTTTGCTTATAATCAGTGGCACCCATACCAATACCAACATAAGCTGAAAATTTATCATCACCAAACTTATCAATATAACTCATTGACATATGAGCACCACAACTATGACCTATTAGAATAATATTATCAATACCAAGCTGTTTGTAAAAATTAATCGCTGCTTCTATGCGCTCATGAGCATATGGAAAAATAGAAACGTAATCATAATATTTTGCCTGTTTATCCAATACTGGCATTTGTACTGACAAAGTATCCCAACCTTTTTCTGCAAGTCCAACTCTAAGTGGCTTGATCAAATCACCCCAATTCGCGTGTTGTCCACGATTGTGCAAAATAATCACCCCACCTTTAGATTTATCTAACTCGCTTTGTATATAAATACTAAAAACTTGATTCTTATTTTTTAAGGTTAGGTATTCAACCTCCCCATCTAAAACAGCGTCTTCAATTTGAAGAACCATACGTGCTTCACGAGCATAGTCAGGCTCAATACCTATAAATTTATTGAAATTTCTTCTAAGCTGGTTCGGGTTAAAATCACCAAACATAGGTAATTCTGGTAATTGCAGTATATTGGGAATGAACGCAATACTCACCTGAGAAAATAATACAATCAAAACCAATAAATATTTACTTAACATACATCTTCTCTCCTAATTTTTTCAACACTCCTTGAGCACTAAGAATGATTGTTTTTAGTTGCTTGATTAAACCAATAATACACTTATTTGACCTTATTTTTTCTAACAATAATGAGATAAGGTTAAATTACGCATACTCATCTTCTTGTTTAGTTGTAATTAACTACCAACCATATACCTTGTATATTTTTCTTAACGCTTTTACTTTGATAATAAAACATAGCAAGCTCATTTTGTGCATAAGATAAGACTTGTTTAGCAAATCACTTAAACCAATATGACTTTCCTGAGTAGTATGCAAGATCTAATTAAAAGCATTTACGACCTTGAACGAATAAAATCATAACCAATTTGATGCCAGCGATTAGACGCAATTTGAACCTTAACAAAAGATAGATTTAAGATAAAAAAGGAGTACTATTAACACTCCTTTTTTGAAACAAATGACAATCAATTATTTAGTTGTCAAACTTAACAATCTCCAATCATTCATACCATCACGATAATATTTGATTTTACTTTGCAGATAATCCATTGTTAACAATGTTCTAATTGCTACGGATGATTGAACACACTATGAACCATTAGAGAATAAACACAAAGTTTTAATATTGTTATAGTTTAAATACGCCATTCATGTCTTAAATACCAAAACATTCGGTTAAAATTTCTACCACAGCAATAAGGTCCCTTAGCTAACGCCTTAGAATTTAGTTTGGTAAACGGTACTGTGGAATCGTGTCTTTCTTAATCCAACTTGACGTACACGCATCAATCACCATTAACAATATCACACACAGCGTGAATAACATTTAACTCTGTTACCGTTTCAACGACAGTTAGAGCAAACGAATATATTGGCTGAATGCAAAGCTAACTGATTTGTCATTAACTACTGTTAATATTAAAATACCACTAATATGACGCTAATTACTAATGTTTGAAATTTCATACTTCTCTCCTTTTTTTGAGTTTCTTATTGATAGTCTTCCAAATTGTGATTTGAGAGATAATTCATAACACGTTCATCATCTTTACTATCGCAAGAATCTTTTACAGCATTATGAATAACTTCTCTTTATGCTTTCGTAGCCATAAACATTTAATGGTTTAACCCTATCTTTTACATCAGAAAAAGCGTTAAAACTTAAAAAATCTGAACAATATAACTAATTTCCTCACACTTAATTTTTTATTTAAATAATCAGGAATTGTCGTTATATTATAACTATTTTTGATTGCAAGCTTCTTTGAGGTTATTTAAATATTTTAATTATTAATTGAACATTTTAACTCAAGTACTGATTTTATCCATGGCTAAATTAGCCAATGCATCCGCCATATCATTACCCTTATCACCACTATGGCCCTTGACCCAATGCCAGGTAACATTATGCTGATTATTAAGCACATCTAAGCGCTGCCATAAGTCTATATTTTTAACTGGTTTTTTATTGGCAGTTTTCCAACCTTTGGCTTTCCAGTTTTTAATCCATTCGCTAATACCTGTTATCACATATTTAGAATCGGTAAATAAATCAATGGCAATGTCGTTAGATTTAATTACCTCTAGTGCTTTAATGGTTGCAGTCAACTCCATTTGATTGTTAGTGGTATCTTGTTGCACACCTTGAAGTTTTTTATCATAATCGCCGTATTTAAGCCATACACCCCAGCCACCAATACCAGGATTACCACGACAGCCACCATCTGTATAAATGATTATTTTATTCATCAATATTTATTTGCAGCCAATATTCCAATAATGCTAAATGCCATAAACGTGAACCATTAAGTGCAGTCATATAATTTTGCGGTTTATTAATTATTTTAGCAATAAATGTCTGATTAAACACACCACGATTAATACATTTGCTTGAAGTTAATATGCCTGACATAAAGTCTAAAAATTCACCACGCACATATTTGAGTGCTGGCATTGGGAAATAACCTTTTTTACGGTCAATTACACTATCAGGCAACAACAAACCTCTAGCAATTTGTTTAAGGAGATGTTTGCCTTTATTAAGCATTTTTAAACTCGGTGATACGCTCAAAGCATGTTCTATTAACTTATAATCCATAAATGGAACGCGCGCCTCTAAACCCCAAGCCATGGTCATGTTATCTACTCTTTTCACAGGATCATCTACCACTAAACGAGTAATATCAGTGCGAAATACTTTATCCATAAATGTATCTGCACTTGCCTTAGCAAATTCGTAATGAAGCCAAGTTTCGGTATGATTGTTACTGTGATATTGCTGATTAACCGTTTGCAAATACTCTTCGTATGATCTGTCCACATAATGCTTGGTAAAACGTTCAATCTCAGAGCCTGTCTGTGCTTGCATGCGCTCATACCAAAAATAACCTGCAAAAGCCTCGTCTGCACCTTGGCCAGAAAGCACCACTTTAATATGCTTAGATACTTGTTCAGATAATAAATAAAATGCCACTGCATCTTGAGCTACCATTGGCTCGCTCATATTTGAAACTGCTTCACCAAGGCGTGGTAACACTTGTGAATTACTAATGACATATTTTTCATGTCGGGTTTTAAACTGGGCAACAATTTGGTCAGAATATTCAAATTCAGACCCGACCTCATCATCAATATTTTCAAAACCAATTGAAAATGTACGCACATTTTCATGTCCTGCCTCTCTAAGTAATGCTACTAAGAGTGATGAATCTAGACCGCCAGAAAGCAACACGCCAATTGGTACATCTGCAGCATTCATGCGTTTTAAAACACTGTCTGTTAAAAGTTCATGCGTGCGCTGAATAAACTGCTCATCCGTTAATGTCTCCTTTGGGCGTATGGCCTTTGGCTTCCAATAAGTTCTTTCAACAACTTTACCCTTAGCGCTAATGGTTAACGTGGTTGCTGGTTTAATTTTATTCACACCATTAATAATCGTATTAGGTGCTGGCACAACACCATGCAATGAAAGTTGCTGCTGTAGAGCGATAGGATTAATGCTTTTATCTATACCTTGTGTTATCAACGCCTGCATGTTAGAAGCAAAGCTAAATGCTTGATTTGTTAAATTAAAATAAAGCGGTTTAATCCCCATTCGGTCACGAGCAATAAATAATTGATTTTGAATCTTATCCCAAATACAAAAAGCAAACATCCCATCTAAATGCGTGACACAACTCTCACCCCAATAATGATAAGCTTTGATAATCACTTCAGTATCAGAATGCGAGAAAAATTGATAACCTTGCTTGGTTAAATCTTGACGTAAAGCTTGATAATTATAAATCGTACCGTTAAAAATCAAAATCAAACCAAGATTTTTATCAATCATTGGCTGATGAGCATGATTAGATAAATCAATAATAGCAAGCCTTTGATGCCCAAAACCAATATTATCATCAACCCAAAGACCACTAGAATCAGGGCCACGACGAGCAATTTTTTGCATCATTACCTTAAGTTCATCGCCACTCACCACTTGGCTGTCAAATCTTAACTGCCCACAAAGTCCGCACATAAAGTTTAATGAAAATGTAAAATGAGTTATTTTATCAAGTATTGCGTATCAATAATGACTCAAACACTTTATGATAAACTGATGAATGCGCACGTCATACGTAGAGATAATTCAACGGAACTTATTTATATTGACAGGCAACTCATTCATGAAGTAACCTCGCCTCAAGCATTTGAAGGCTTGGCGATAGCAGGCAGAAAACCTTGGAGTACAAGTGCCAACCTGGCAGTGCCTGATCATAACGTACCAACAACCAATCGTTCATCAGGTATTAATGGTATTAGCGACCCTATTTCAAAATTGCAAATTGAAACCTTAGACAAAAATTGCAAAACTTTTGGTATTAATGAAATACCCATGAATGACATTCGCCAAGGCATTGTACATGTGGTTGGCCCTGAACAGGGCTTTACCCTACCAGGCATGAGCATTGTCTGTGGTGATTCACACACCTCAACTCATGGTGCACTTGGTGCATTAGCATTTGGCATTGGTACCAGTGAAGTTGAACATGTTTTAGCCACAGGTTGTTTGTGGCAATCTAAATCTAAAAACTTTAATATTGAAGTCAGTGGTAAACTCAACAAACATGTCAGCGCAAAAGACATTGCGCTTTACATTATTGGCAAAATTGGCACCGCTGGTGGCACAGGCCATGCGATTGAATTTAGCGGTGACACCATTCAAAGCTTATCTATTGAAGGTCGTATGACCTTATGCAATATGGCAATTGAAGCAGGTGCACGTGTAGGTATGGTTGCTGTTGATGATAAAACCATTGACTATGTCAAAGGTCGTATACTAGCACCTTCAGGTGCTAAATGGAGCAAAGCAGTAGAATATTGGCACACACTACATTCTGACAAAAACGCACATTTTGAAAAAATCGCACATTTTAATGCAAAAGATATTAAGCCCCAAGTAACTTGGGGCACATCTCCAGAAATGGTAATAACAATTGATGGGTATATACCCAACCCTGCTAACGCCAAAAATCATACCGAAAAGGTTAGTTGGGAAAATGCACTTAATTACATGCAACTCACTGCTGATATAAAAATATCAGACATTAAAATTGACAAAGTCTTTATTGGCTCATGCACCAACTCACGAATTGAAGACTTGCGTATTGTAGCTAGTGTTTTAAAAGATAAAAAAATTGCCAACAATATTAAACTTGCCTTGGTTGTGCCTGGCTCAGGATTAATTAAAAAACAAGCCGAAAAAGAAGGATTAGATAAGATTTTTATAAATAGTGGTTTTGAATGGCGTGAAGCAGGCTGCTCAATGTGTCTAGCCATGAATGCCGATAAGCTAAAAGTAGGCGAGAGATGCATAAGCACCTCAAATCGTAACTTTGAAGGTCGTCAAGGTCAAGGCTCATTTACCCACTTAGTTAGCCCAGCTATTGCGGCTGCAAGTGCTATTACTGGTCATTTTTCAGAGGTTAAATAATGCAAAAATTTACTACATTTACTTCAATAGCTATACCACTTGAACGTGCCAATATTGATACTGATGCGATTATTCCAAAACAGTTTTTAAAATCTATTAAACGTTCTGGTTTTGGTGTTAATTTATTTGATGAGTGGCGTTATTTAGACCATGGTGAAGTTGGCATGGATAACTCTAAACGTCCACTTAATATGGATTTTGTGTTGAATCAGGCAAAATATCAAGGTGCTAAAATACTACTGGTACGAGAAAATTTTGGTTGTGGCTCAAGCCGTGAGCATGCACCTTGGGCATTAGAGGATTATGGTTTTAAAGCAATTATTGCCCCTAGTTTTGCAGATATTTTTTATAACAATTGTTTTAAAAACGGTATTCTACCTATTGTGCAAGATAATAACATTATGGATGAATTTTTTACTTTAAGTGGTGAAATTATGATTAATCTTGATGCCCAAAGTATCCATACGAATAGTAAAACTTATTTTTTTGAAATAGACATAGAACGAAAAAGACGCTTAATCAATGGTCTTGATGATATTGGTTTAACCTTACAATACACAGATGATATTAAAGCTTTTGAGAAAGACTATTTTAATAAATACAACTGGTTATGATTGATAAATTCACAGGTATTTTTTAAAAAAAATGTGCCAAATTCTATGCCAAATGTCCAGTTTTTATGCAATAGGTAACGAAAAATAATTCTCGTTAACACTCACTTATCAATTAAAGAAGATGTACACACCTGGCTTTATCTCCAAAGATGAAAAACCTTATTTAGATAGCTAATTAGAGTAAATGATTTTGTTCCTAAAGTAACGTTAGCTATTTTGTCTCACAAATAAATGTCGATGTTGCCTGTTATCAATGACAAAACACTTTCCACTGAAGATATTATCCATTTAGCATTTAAAAAAATCATTAATTGTCATCAGTTACACCAACCGCTTTCCTAAACCAATCTAATCTATTCTTGTATATTCGTTCAATACCAGTAACATTAACGCTATTATGCATAACCAAACCCACAGATAACAAATAAAACATTTTATTTGCCACGTTGTTATTGATATGAACACCACAAAAGTCATTATAATCCGTTGGCGTAGTACATTAGTCACATCTATTAAAACCTAATTATCGATTTTGTGAGTATTTGGATAATAAACCTTTTCTTCTGCCATTGGCTAATAAACAGAATCATCTTTGGTTATTTCATAATCAAAATAATCTTGATGTGATACTTATCTTCTGAGTTATTCATTGATCTCTAAGGTTTATCTACGAAACAAATAAGCCAATTATCTGTTCTCGTAAAACGCTCTATAGTAATAAAACCCAAAGCAATCTAAAAGGCTTCATTTAATACACCTGATTCACTCAAATATATTAAATTAAAGTCCTGATAGTAATGGCATATCCTCACTCATGAACAACAACATTAACAATTGAAAATAAGCTTTTATCATATCCTTTATCAGATGTGTAATAACAAATACTATTACCAAAATAAAGAGCATTAAATTGAGAAAACTTGAGCTAGTGTTTGATGTTTTAAAACGAGGATATAGATAATCAATAAGAGAGCCTTGATTATCATAAACCACAATAGAATTTGCATGTGCATCAACTCCTAATTACTCTAACCTCTCAGCCAACTCGACACTATGTCTAGTAAGTTTAAGTTCTCTTGCTCCAATAGATTTTAAGGTTTGTTTACGTTTGTAGTAAGTCCATTGTCACAACGACTAATATTATTCAAATAGAAACGACTATCTATTTTAGTTTACTGCTAAATGTTCATATATTTTGCCATCTTTTTTTACTGTTTGTTTATTTTAAAATCACCTAACACTCGTGAACTGATAATAAAATAATTAAGATAATAACACCGCTCTTCTAACAATTTGATTGTCAATGTTATCGCCACTATCATTACTTTATGTAATGAATCTTATAAAGCTTTCATCATCTTCAACAACCTTGTGTATGCTATTTTCTACTCACAGATAGCTGACAACAAGACGCCTAAAAATAGGCACTACTTGTCTGTATTTTAATTTTAAAACCTCTGTATCAGCAGTAGATAGAATATGAATTACAGATTCGTTTGCAGACAATTTTTTACCTTATGTATTTTCAAATTGTTCTTTTACATCAATGACATTATCTAGACTGTCATCAACATCCAATATTTGGGAAATTTTAACGGCATAATCTGTACGTATAACAATATCTATGGGATACAAAATACATTTTACTTTCGTTTCTCCTAGTAATATACGACCTAGATAAAATTTAATATGTTCATCTTATTGATATTTGTAAGCATCATTCCATCTATAACTCCTTAAAAAGTATTAACATAACTTCGCACTATCTCTAAAATAACCAATTTTAGCATCGCCAATACTACAAGGACGAGACAAGAAAAATAACACAGTTTTATACATTCAATGTCTAATTGTTTGGATAATAATTGAGATAGATTACTGTCGCTAATTATAAAAATAGTCTTCAAACCTAATTACAAGTTAACTCGTCAAACTACATAAAGAGAAGCATGTTGAATAATAATTACTTTGTTTAATAAAATTTAAAAATCAAGCAAGTCTTAGACAACAAAATCAAATACTTAAATGAATCTTACCTTGATTAAGACTTGTGTCAATTTTATATTTAAATTCGATTGATAATTTTTGATTATTAAAATGAACAATAACCTGCATATTACCAATTGATGCAAAAAATTGACATCAAAGTATGTTTAGAATATTTATATCTTTGATTTTTATATCCATACTAACAACATGGGCACACCTTATGAATGAGTTAGAATAACTTATCGTGATAAGGGTAAAGATTACATACCTAGAACACAACATCTCAATCAGAAAAGTCATGCTAAATTTGTTGATCATATCATTCTAGCTTTATTCATTGTAACATATTCATAATCCTGTTAATTAGTATAAGTTTTCAGATGAAGCTTTTGACAAAGCAAAGCGTAAAAATAAACCTGTTTTTATTTCTATTGGCTACGCTATTTCATTGGTGCCACATAATGAAAAAGGAAAGTTTTGATGATATTGAAATAGCAACATTTTTAATCAAATATTTTGTTACTATTAAAGCGGATCATGAGATTCATTCTGATATTGATAACACCTACATGAATGTATCACAACTGTTAAATCGCTCTTATGGTTAGCCGCTCAATGCGATTCTACTCCCTAATAGTAAAACATTTTTTACAGAGGCTTATTTTCCTAAAAAATAATTGTTAAACATCTTGATACAAGTACAAAATTTATGGAAGAATGAAGCAAGTGAGTTAAACAAATAAGAAATTAAAATTAATCAAAAGCTCAATCAACCAAAAACAACATCCCACCAAATTGTTGATAATAGCATTGTTGTCAAATCTATTAAAACCATATTGGAGAACTTTAATGAACTTGAATGGGTATTTGAATAAGCGCTAAAATTTCCACACGAATCTATATTGCTATTGCTAAATAAAATCCTAGTGCGAATAAATTAAACACTAGATATGATGGTAAGTGGCGGTTTATATGTTGTTGATAGTGGTTTTCATCGGCATTCAACAGATAACATTTGATTTGTAACACACTTTGAAAAAATGTTATACAATCAAGCACAACTTTAACTAGTTTATGCTTACGCCTATGTACTAACAAGAAATACTTTATACAAACACATTTCCAAGTAAACCTTAAATTACATATTGACAGAAATGCAAGATACCAATGGTGGATTTTTCTCTACCATTAATGCTGATTCTTAAGGTGAAGAAAGCGTATTTTTTTATCTGATCAATTGATAAACTAAACACTATTTTTAATCAACAAAAGTTAACGTAATTTAAACAATACCGATTTTGAATCGGGCCATGTTATTCGCTTTAAAAATATCAATAATGTCAATTCAAAAGACGATAAAGCAATCGATACCTTATTAAATAAGCTATATTAAATTAGAAACAAAAAGTGACCTATTACGGGTAACAAGATATTACTGTCATCGAATGCGCTAATGATTCGTAGTTTATTTGAGGCAAATCAATAAAAATAACTAGCTTTACAGAGTGTCAATTAACTTTGAACCTCTATTCTATTATAAAGACTACGCTTATTTATTTGTGTTTGACCAAACCAATGATAAAAAATGGCTTTGATAGAATAGTTTTAATGCAAGCAATAACAAAAAATATTTAACATAAACCAAAAATAAAGTTTTGATGGTGCAATTCTTTTTACCAACGTAATAACTTATAGGGTATTGATAAAGCTAAACAAATTAACCAAAATACAAGGCTTCATTTTTAGGTATTAATAACCAATTAAATGAAGAATTGAGCTCTATTTAAGCGATTTATAATAGACATCGTGTACATTCTTGCTTTCATAATAGTCAGTTTGATCAACCTTGGACACTATAACCACTTTGGCACATTAATTCTAACAAACCTCTACAAAAATACTTTAATTGCTACTAAAATTTTCAACACTGACACTAACTATTGAACGATAAACCATATCACTTATCCGCAAGGTGAACTGTTTGATTTAGGCTTCTAAAAAGAAAAAATTTCTATTTACAATAATAAAATATAAACTAAAGTCACTCGCAAACTTTACAAGTTTGTAGCGATAAAATATGTCTAGCACTCGAAACTCACCGTCTAACAATATTCCACTATTATTAGCACAACCATTCAAATAGTAAGCTAAGCAAACCCTAACTTTTTCATATTGCTTTATCTATTTCCACTTCGTAAAACGTATTAATCGAATTCTCTACTACCATTAACCATAATATTTGTCGATTTTTCTCTTTTCAACGAAAATAACTTTTTTAGCTTAAAAAATCATTTTTCGATTTTAGCAAACTAACTTTTAAATTATCACAATTTTTACTTCTATTATCATCGGTAATTACATTGGCAAACCAAAACAACACTGAAACACAAAAGAACATTATAAATAAACACTTTAATGTGATAAATTTTCTATTCATTCTTACTATTTTTTTATATCATTGTTATTATGTTTTATTCTTGCTGATTAATAATAAATTGTTCTTTTGCTATTCTAAGAAACTCTTTGTTGCTGAAATCACGCTGCAGATATTTTTGTTCAATACGGTAAATTTTAACGACTCATAGACATACGTATTAGCGGTTTAGCATTAAGTTATATTTTTTATTATAATCGTAAAAGTCTTTGCCGTTTTTCAAAGTAGTTGATGAAACTGCATCCATCACAACAAAGCCTACTACCATATATGGATTTAGTTAAACTAAATCCATATAACACAAACGTCTATTGTTAAAAATTATTAATCAAATAAGATTAATTAGTTTAAAAGCTAAACAAATGTCATAATCTTTTATTAGTAAATACGAAAATGAGAAGTAGGTACTAGGAACCCGTTAAGGTTTATGAGGTATGTAACGCCCCTTGTGTTGATTAAGTAAGTAAAACACTACTTGAAAACAACTTATTGGCTAAATCTTAAAGCCCGCTCCAAAATTTTTTACCCAGCTGATTAAATCATGATTAATTAAATACAAACAAGGTAATAGAATAAGTGTTATTAATGTGCCGAACAACAAGCCATAGCCAAGTGAAAGCACCATGGGTTGTAAAATAAAGTCAGTACCACCAATACCATAAGCAAGTGGCATTACACCTGCTAAAGTCGTTAATGTTGTTAACACAACAGCGCGTAATCGGTCTTTTGCACCTTGAACAACCCACTCGTAAACACTCATAGTAGATGCAAACTTTGCTTTTAAATAATTCAAATGGGCGACCATCACTAAAGAATCGTTCACAATAACCCCCACTAATGCTAGTGTACCTAATATTGCAAAAAAGCTAAGCGTCTCTCCATGAAAAAAAAAGGCCCAAATAACACCAATAATAGAAAAAGGCACAATGATTAAGATCAGTATTGGTTGTGAATAAGAATTAAATAACAAGATTAGTAATAAAAATATGACAAAAATTGCCATGATAAATGCCTTTTTAAAGTTATCCATTGCTTTTTTTGTATCTTTATCGCCACCCTCACTAGTCACTCTAATTGTAGGATACTTGTTAGCTAAATCTAGGCGCTTGAGTGCTTGACTAACAACCATACTAGAAGTAGTTATCTCATCATCAACACTACCGCTAAGTACGGCTGAGCGCTGCCCATTAAAATGATTAAAATTTGGCTCACCCTTAATTTTTTGCAACGAAATAAATTGTTTAAGCAATATAGGGTGGCCTTGGCGGTTATTAACTTTTAATAATGCTAGAAAGTCCTCTGATTGTTTATCACTACCCAGATAAATTCTAAAATCAACGTCATCATCACCATAACGTACGTTAGTGACATTAATACCTGTAAAAGCTGCTTTTAAATAATCATTAATCGTTGAAAAATCAACATCGAATCTGGCCATTTTTTCAAAATCAATTACCACCTCGATACGTGTTTTACCCGGTTCATCATCTCGCTCAATGTTATCTATACCATCAATATTTAATAATATTTTTTCTAAAGAATCAGCAGCATTCTGACGCTGAATATTATCACTACCTACCAAATTAATCTCTACATCTTCACCTTGTGGAGGACCTGGCCTACCTATTGAAAACTTTAATTTTTGTGCAGCTTTTATGTTCTTAACACGTGCTTTTAACTGTACAAGTAAAGCTTTAGGCGTTTGCACTCTTATGCTAAATGGTACTAGTTTAATAGTAAACTTAGCCACATGAGTAAAATAATGGCCAACATTATTGGTTAATGAGTCTAAATCCTCACCCACAACTTCTATAATCATTTTCTCTACTTGTTTGGAAATAGATTCTGTACGTTCTAACGAGGTACCAACAGACATTTGCAATCTTGCGCTAATACTATCTGCTCCAACTGAAGGGAATTGTACGTACTTCATTTGAGTTTTAGCAAAATACAAAGTACCTATCAGAACAAGACTAAAAATAACAACAACACCATAACGCCATTTCAATACTTTTGTTAAAAAACCTTCAAACCAATCTTCAATACACGCAAACCATATCTTGCCTTTAGTTTTTTCATCACTACTAGCAAGATGCGCTGGCAATGCTAAACTAATTTCTAAAAAAGAAAGGGTTAAAGCAAAAATAACCACTAAAGGAATGACATAGATAAATTTACCCATTGTACCACCCATTAAAAACATCGAAGAAAAAGCTAAAATCGTGGTCAAAATTGTCGTTATTACAGGTGCAATGACACGCTTAAACCCACGCACAGTAGATTGATATCTATCTTTTCCTAATTGTTTATAATGATGTATACTCTCTGCCATCACAATACTATCATCCACCACAATACCAAGCACTAGAATCATCGCAGCTAGTGAAATAAGATTAATGGTTTCGCCCGTTGCACCTAATAAAGTCACTGTGCCCAAAAGAGATATTGGCAAGCTAATTGATACCCAAAAAGCTGTTTTAAGTGACAAAAATAAAGCCAATATAATCAACACTAAAAATAAACCAATTAAGCCATTATTGATCACGATATTAAGCCGATTACGAACATGTTTAGACTCATCTGATGAATAAAAAACTTGCAGATTAGTTGGATATTTAACCCTTAAATTCAACACTTTTTCTTTAATCAAATCAACCGTGGTAATTATATCGGCATTCTCTTGTTTACGAATTTTCAGAATAAAGCCTTTAGTGCCATTCACACGAGTAATAGAAGTTTCTTCCTTGTTTCCATCAACAATGCTTGCAACATCCTTTAGGCGAATAATAGGTCCATCAAATGTTGATTTGATAATCACATTCCCCACAGCTTGAATTTCATCAAACTTAGCCAAAACAACAATAGTTTTTTCATTAATGTAATCATGATTACTACCAACAGCGTAGCGTTTATTGCGCTTTTTAATCGCTTCAATTATTTGAGGCAAAGACAGCTTATGTTGATACAGACTATCAGGATTAACCTTAATTTGAATTTCACGGTCAAGATAACCCTCTTTAACAACTTTTGATACACCTTCAACCAGTGCTAAAGAATTAGCCATATCATCAGTAATATCTCTCAACGCTTGATAAGATAATTCACCACTACTAATGTTTATTTTTAAGATACTTTTTAGTGAATTTTTCCGATCAATTACCCAAGGTAAATCATTCACTTCTTCTGGTAATGACTTAATACGACTAACTGCATTCCTAATCTCTTGCTTTAACGATTCAATATCACTAATATCTTGAGAAAGTGTGACGATAATGCTAGATTTTCCCTCTTTAGAAGTTGAGTTGAATTTATCAATCCCTGAAATACTTCTCAGTTCGTCTTCAATTGGATTGGTAACATTCTGCTCAACATCTTCAGGAGAGGCACCAGGATAGATGGTTACAATGCTCATTTCTTCAAAATCTACCGCTGGAAATTTATCTCTTTGAATGCCACTTAATGTCAAAAGACCAAGAGCAATAATGAAAACCGTAAAGACCAGTGCTAACTTTTTCTGCTTAACGAAAAAATTAAGAATGTTGTCCATAAACGTTTAATCAAAAAAATATAACAGGAGTATACCATTAGCACTAATGCTGGTTCTGATAACAAAAAAGCAAAAGCTACCTTTTATTTAGATTTTCTACGCGCCCTTTTACGTTCATTCTCTGTTAATAAACGTTTACGAATACGGATGTTATGGGGCGTTATTTCTACCAATTCATCATCATCAATAAATTCTAACGCTTGTTCTAAATCAAGCTTAATAGCAGGTATTAGTGATATGGCTTCGTCAGTACCTGATGCACGTACATTGGTCAATTGCTTACCCTTCATAACATTAATCACTAAATCTTTATCACGTGTATGAATGCCAACTACCATACCTTCGTAAATATCGGTATTGTGTTCTACAAAAAATTTACCACTTTTTTGTAAGTTAAAAATAGCATAAGCAACTGCTTGTCCTTGATTCATAGAAATCAAAGAACCATTAGAACGCTGACCAATTTTCCCTTGCTTTTGAGGTTTATAAGCATCAAAGGTTGAATTCATCAGACCTGTGCCTGTCGTTGCTGTTAAAAATTCTGTTCTAAAACCAATCAAGCCACGTGCAGGAATATTAAAATACAGCTTTATTCTACCATTACCATCTGGAATCATATTAGTTAGCTCAGCCTTACGTTCACCCAACTTTTCCATCACAGTGCCTTGATGTTGGGCTTCTACATCAACACTTAAATCCTCAAATGGCTCACAAATCACATCATCAATTTCTCTTAAAATAACCTGTGGACGACCCACTGCCAACTCAAAACTCTCTCTACGCATGGTTTCAATTAAAATTGACAAGTGTAATTCGCCACGACCTGAAACAATAAATTCAGATGGATCAGTTGTACTTTCAACTCGAAGTGCAACGTTGTAAATGAGCTCTTTTTCTAGTCGGTCACAGATATTTCGTGAAGTGATAAACTTACCATCTTGCCCAGCAAATGGAGAATCATTCACACGAAATGCCATAGAAATGGTTGGTTCGTCTACACTCAAAGGTGGTAACGCCTCAATAGCCTCAGGATCACAAATTGTATCTGAAATTGAAATACCTTCGATTCCAGTAATGGCAATAATATTGCCTGCTTGTGCACTATCTGTATCAATCCTCTCTAAACCAAGAAAACCTTGAAGGTTTGCAATTTTAGCTTTGTGTTCATTACCTTGTGTATCAACCACTACAACTTGCATGTTTTTCTTGATTGTGCCACGCGTAATACGACCAATAGCAATTGTCCCAATAAATGAGGAATAATCAAGTGCAGTAACTTGCATTTGTAAAAACGCATTAATATCAACTTCTGGTGCTTTAACGTGTTTTATAATGGTTTCAAACATAGGTGTCATATCACCTAAACGTACGTCATCTTCTAACGAGGCGTAGCCATTAATACTTGAAGCATAAATAATTGGAAAATCTAATTGCTCGTCAGTTGCACCTAGTTGATCAAATAAATCAAACACCTGGTCAATTACCCAATCAGGGCGTGCTGCATCTTTATCAATTTTATTAATAACCACAATCGGATTTAGGCCTTGGTCAAAGGATTTTTTCGTCACAAAGCGTGTTTGTGGCATTGGGCCTTCTTGTGCATCTACAAGCAAAAGTACACTATCAACCATAGACAATACACGCTCTACTTCACCGCCAAAATCAGAATGGCCCGGTGTATCTACAATATTAATATGGTAATCATGCCATTTAATCGCAGTATTTTTACTAGAAATGGTAATACCACGTTCCTTTTCAAGATCGTTTGAATCCATCATTCGATCCGTTGATTCAAAACGTTCATCAAACGTTTGAGATTGCTCAAGTAATTTATCAACCAAAGTTGTCTTACCGTGGTCAACGTGTGCAATAATGGCAATGTTTCTTAATTTAGTATTCATGCAGGGATAAGTCAATGCAAAAAAATATCATTATCCCGTAAAATACTCTCCAATATTAGGAATTATTGATATGGTAAAAAAAGGCAGTTCAGGACGTTGGATGAGCGAACATATAAACGATGAGTTTGTAAAAAAGGCACAAAAATCAGGCTATCGCTCTCGTTCCGTTTACAAACTTATAGAAGTGATAAATAAAGATAAATTTATCAAATTAGGAGATAAAGTGCTTGACCTTGGTGCCGCCCCTGGTGGCTGGAGTCAAGTGGCAATAAAAATTGTGGGCAAATCTGGTCAAGTTATTGCTAGCGATATATTGGACATAAAGCCCATTGATGGAGTTGATTTTTTACGTGGCGATTTCACTAAAGATAGTGTTTATGAAACACTTCTAGATATCACTATGAGTAAAAAAGTTGATGTTGTTTTAAGCGATATGGCACCTAATATGAGCGGTCAATCTTCAATTGATATTCCTAAATCCATGTACTTGTGTGAACTGGCACTAGATATGGCAATTAAAACCTTAACACCTTTAGGCTATTTTTTTGTCAAAGTTTTTCAAGGAAATGGGTTTAACGAGTTTGTTAAATTGTGTAGATCTTCTTTTTCTTTTGTTACTATCCGCAAACCAAAAGCCTCAAAATTAAGATCTAAAGAGGTGTACTTGCTTACAAGTAAGTTAAAGCTAACTTGAGTACAAGCATTGGTTTTTTTAATAACCCATACTACGTACGTGTAAAATAACCACCATGAAAAGTTTAAGCGATATTCAATCCCTCTTAAAATTAGATTTACAAAAAACAGACGAAATACTCATTAATCGTTTAAGTTCAAATGTTGCTTTGATTAATCAAATGGGTCATTATATTATTCACGCTGGCGGTAAACGCTTACGTCCACTGCTGTTATTGCTTTGTGCACGTGCAACTGAATATCAAGGTACACACCACTACCTTATGGCAGTAGTGATAGAGTTAATTCACACTGCCACTTTACTGCATGATGATATTGTTGATGAGTCTATAACGCGCCGAGGGAAAGACACAGTTAATGAAGTTTGGGGTAATGCACCTAGTGTTCTAGTGGGTGATTTTTTATATTCTCGCGCTTTTGAAATGATGATTGAACCTAATTCAATGTACATTATACGTATTCTTTCTAAAACAACCAATAGCATTGCTGAAGGTGAAGTATTACAATTATTAAATTGCAAAAATACTGAGTTAACTGAGACTGAATATTACGCAGTGATTGAGCGAAAAACGGCGTGTTTATTTCAAGCAGCCACTCAAATTGGTGGGCTACTATCAGGTGTTGATAAAGCCCAAGAATCTGCATTAAAAGACTACGGCTTACATCTTGGTAATGCTTTCCAGATTATTGACGATGTGCTTGATTATGAGTCAAATGTAAAAACAATGGGCAAGGAAGTAGGTGATGATTTAAGTGAGGGGAAAACCACGCTACCTATGATTTATGCACTTGCCCATACTTCCGGTGATAATAGACAACTTCTAGAAGATGCTATTAACCAAGCAGATAATTCCAAAATAGTACAAGTGATTAAAATTCTGCAATCTATAAAAGCCTTTGACTATACTCGCAATCAAGCACACAAATCAGCCCAACTTGCCAAGCAATCACTCAAGCTAATACCTGACTCAGATTATAAAGACGCATTGATTTTATTGTGCGATCTTTCCTTACAGCGCCAATCATAAAATCATGCTTTCAAATGAGCTAAAAGCTCAAATCCGTCAGTCATTTATGAGCTTAAAAAAAAACATGGATGGCTTTAAAGTACGCCAAACACAAAATAGAATGATTGCTGAAATCTCTAAAACTTTATCAGGAGAATACAAAGGCAATAATAATATTCTATGTATTGAAGCGCCTACAGGTACAGGAAAAACATTTGCTTACTTAATTGGTAGTATTCTTATCGCTAAAGCCAATAAAAAGAAACTGATTATTTCTAGTGCTAATGTCTCTTTGCAAGAACAATTATTTTTTAAAGATATACCACAAGTACAAAAATATTGTTGCATTGATTTTGAGTATGCCTTAGTTAAGGGGCGTTCACGTTACGTTTGTATTCACAATTTAATTAACGTGTGTGAAAATAACACGAGTGATAATTTTTTATTTGAATCAATACCACTGTTTGATAAGCCGCCAGGAAAATATCAATTAGAGCAACTCAATGAGATGCTAAATGATTACTCAACCAAAAAATGGAATGGAGAAATTGATGATTTAATGCGTGTTCCAGATCACTCTATTTGGAAAAAAATAGCTTGCAATCGTTTTACTTGCACCACAAAAAGCTGTGAATTTTATCAAAACTGTGCTTTTTTTAAAGCCAGACAGAAAATTACTAAAGCAGATGTTATTGTCGCTAATCATGATTTAGTCTTGGCCGATCTTAGCACAGGAAACACCATACTACCTAATGTTAACAAATCAATCTTTATCTTTGATGAGGCGCACCACTTAAATTCAAAGGCACTGTCTCACTTTTCATTAACTACCAGTACTGAACTTATTAAAACCAGCGTTAAACAAACTAAAGCAGTTAGTGAACAATTATGCAAAATCAGCAAACAAGATATGCCTGATATTGACATCAAACAAATTGATGATTATTTGACTAATTTAATTCAATTATTTAAAAAACTAGAATTTAATGACAATATTTATTTATTCAACCAGGGTATTATTGATAAATCTATCAACCAAATAAGTGAAAATATTCTAACACTTATTGGTGCCATTCAAACTAAATTCATGCTTTTAAAAGAATCCTGGGACGACTATTTAAAAATAACAGTTATAGACAAAAGCATCAGTGATTCTATTAATAATGCAACTGGTGAATGCGAACAACATTTACTCAGTATTATTGCTTTATTTTCATCTTTCTTGCAAACAGACGAGCCAAACAAAGCACCACATTCACGTTGGATTGAAAAAAGCACACTCGCAAATAAAAAAAATAGCTACTTGCTTAATAGTGCTCAAACCAATATTTCAAAAAATCTAGACCAGCTTATTTGGTCAAAAGTTTCAGGTGCTGTTCTCACTTCAGCCACTCTAACATCGCTGGGTAGTTTTGAGCGCTTAAACAAACAATTAGGTCTACTAAGAAATGAAAACCAATATTTACGTCTACCCTCACCTTTTGTATTTGACCAAGTAGATTTTATCGCTGCTAAACTTAAAGCCAGCCCAACTCAAGTGTATGAGCACACACAAGAAGTAGCATTACAATTACTTAAACGACTTGATAGTAATGAAGGTTCATTAGTATTATTTGCCTCTAATAAGCAAATGCAAATAGTAGCAGATTTGATAGAAAAAAAGCTAGATTGCACTTTGTTTGTTCAAGGTAAATATCCCAAAAAGTACATTTTAGAAAAACACACTGACTTACGTAAACAAGGTAAAGGTAGCGTCATCTTTGGACTAGATAGTTTTGCTGAAGGAGTAGATTTAAAAGGCGACAACCTTACCCATGTTATCATTGCCAAATTACGTTTTAGTGTACCAACTTCGCCCATTGATAAAACATTAGCCACTTATCTTGAATCACAAAATAGGAATCCTTTTATGGAAATATCCTTACCAGATGCGTCGCTTAAACTCATTCAGGCCTGTGGTCGCTTGATTCGCACAGAAACTGACACAGGAAAGATCACCATTTTTGATAATCGTTTAGTTTCTAAATTTTATGGAAAACAACTATTAAACGCTTTACCAAGCTACAATATTATAGTGGAATAATTTTCCTTGGTTTGGAATATATTAAAAACGCCAAAAAGACTTATGTAACAAGGCCATTAAAGTTAATATTTCCAAGCGCCCTAATAACATTGAAAAACTTAAAATCCATTTAGCAGTATCATTGATATTACCATAATTATCAGCAACGTCACCCAATCCTGGACCTAAATTATTAATAGATGCTGCTGTTGCTGAAAATGCACTGACCTGGTCAAGACCAGTAAACATTAACATTAACATTAACATAACAAAGACGATTACATACAAAGAAAAAAACCCCCAGACTGATATCAAAGTATTCTCAGGAACACTTTTTTGATTAAGCTTGATGTTGATTTGTGCATTAGGATGAATAAATTTTTTAATCTCCTTCATCGCTAACTTAAACATTAATAATATTCTAACAACTTTAATACCGCCACCTGTAGAGCCAACGCAAGCACCAATAAAACTAGCAAAAATTAAAAATACAGGCAACACAAATGGCCACAATGAGAAGTTAGTACCAGAAAAACCCGTGGTAGTTATGATAGAAATACTTTGAAATATGCCATATCTAATTGACTCTTCAATGGTTTGATAATAACCTTTATCAAATAAATAGCTTGATACTAATAAAATTGATGCACTTAAAATTAATAAATAGGCTTTAAATTCAGAATCTTTTAAATAAAAAAATAAATTATTCTTACGCCAAACAAGAAAATGTAGCGAAAAATTAATACCTGCTAGTAGCATAAATATCATTGCTACCATCTCAATTGCATAAGAATTAAAATAGCCAATAGAGGCATCATGAGTAGAAAAACCACCAATAGCAACGGTTGCATAACTATGCCCAATTGCATCAAATGCATTCATGCCTGCAAAATAATATCCTAGTGCACAAACGACAGTAAAACTGATATAAATTTTCCACAATGCTTTGGCGGTTTGAGTTAGCTTTGGTGTCAATCTTTCTTTAGAAATACCACTTAATTCTGCATGGTAAAGCTCCATACTGCCAACACCTAACATTGGCAAAATTGCAACTGCTAAAACAATAATACCCATACCACCTAACCACTGAAGCTGCTGGCGATAATATAAAAGCGCTTTAGGTAAATCATCTAACCCAGAAAGAACCGTTGCACCTGTGGTTGTTAGCCCTGACATGGATTCAAAAAATGCATCGCTAAAGGACATATCCAAAGATACCGATAATAAAAATGGTGTGGTAGCAAATAAGGATAAAACAAACCAGAAACTCACTACCACCAACGCACCTTCACGAATTCTAAAATTTTTAGTTGAGTTTCTAAAAGGAAACCACAAAACAAAACCACTGAGTAGTGTTAAAGAAAAAGCAACCATAAAAGATAAAGCTTCATTTTGAGCATAAATAAAGTCAACAACAATGGGTGGTAATTGAGTTAAACTGAACACCATTAGCAACAAACCAATAGTTTTAAAAACAATACTAAATTGCATTTTTAACAATCATTAATCAAAATATCTTTCAAACAACTTTTCAACTTCATGAATTTTACTAATATCAGTCAACACTAACAATACATGGTCTCCTTCTTTGATTATTAAAGTACGCGACCCCATAATCACTTCATGATTCCTAACCACTGAGCCCACAACTACACCATCAGGTAAATTAATTTGTTCAATGGTTTTACCCACAACATCTGAATGGTGTTTATCGCCATGCACAATAATCTCAATTGCTTCTGCTTTACCTTGACGCAATGAATACACCATCATAGTATCACCTTTACGAATGTGTGCCAGAATGCCGCTAACTGTAATTTGGTCAGGTGATATAACCATATCTACATCTTCGCTTTGTTTGGCCAAATCTTCATAAACATTACGTTTCACCAAAGCGACTGTTTTATGTGCACCTAAACGTTTGGCCAAAATTGAAACAATAACATTGATTTCATCAAAATCTGTTAAGGCTAAAAATAAGTCTGTATTTTCTATACCTTCTTCTAATAATAACTCTTCATCTGAGGCATTACCTAAAAGCACTAACGTATTTTCAAGCTCATCAACAATTTCACTAACACGCTTTTTATTCATCTCAATAATACGAACGTGATGGTTTTTTTCTAAGAACTTTGCCAAATTAAGGCCAATACGTCCACCACCAGCAATAATAATATTTTTATAAGTCTTGTCTTCACGCCTAAATTGTTTAATCACTTTAGAAATACTAGCTTTTTTCGTCATAAAATAAACCCGATCACCGTCACGAATAACCGTCTCTCCTGATGCAGGAATTGCTCTACCATTACGATATAAGCTTACAATACGCACCCGTGTTTTTGGCAAATGCTCATGCAAATCTTTAATAGGATGCCCTACAATTGGCGTTCCTGCATAAGCCCTAGTTTCTACCAATTGAACCAAACCATTTTCAAACTCAAACACCTGTTCAGCACCTGGTTCTTCAACTACACGTTTAATATAGTTAGTCACCAACTCTTCAGGTGTAATAATAAAATCAATTGGGATGGCATTAGGAGAGAACAATTCTTTTCTATGTAGATATTCAGCAGTACGTATACGTGCTACTTTCTTTTTTACTTGATACAAGGTGTGCGCCATCTGACAAGCCAACATATTACCTTCATCAGAACGTGTTACGGCAATCATCATATCCATATTTTTAATATCCGCTTCTTCTAAAACATTAGGATACGAGGCATGTCCACATATAGTTTTAATGTCTAAATGACGTTGCAAATTTGACAAATTAGATTCATCTTTATCAATAATGGTAATGTCATTATCATTATCTGAGCCTAAATATTTAGCTAATGTTGCACCAACTTGTCCTGCACCTAAAATTAATATTTTCATACTATTTTATTTTTTATCAATACCTAAATCTTTTAACTTACGATATAAAGTGGTTCTTTCTAATCCTGCAAGGATTGCAACTTTAGCAATATTATGCTTGTTCTCTTGCAGATGGTGATTGAAATATTGTACTTCAAAAATATTTCTTGCCTCTTTAAGTGGTGCATTAAATTCAATACCATTAATAGTATGTTCAGACTTTTCTAGTACTTGCTCAGATAGAATTTTACGTACCAATGGTAAAATATCATGCAGTGGTTTTTCCAAAAAATCAACCGCACCTAGTTTAATTGCCTTGACTACATCTTGATGTTCTGCATGTCCAGACATCATCACAATCGGTGTAGAAAAACCAGATTGAGTCCATTCTTCTAACAATGACATACCATCCTGAGCAGGCATCCAAACATCCATCATAACTAAGTCAAAAATTTGATCTTCTACAATAGTTTTAGCTTGGTTAGCATTAGCCGCAAGAACCACATGATAATTAACATCTTCCAATGTATCCATCATCGTTTCTGCATTAATATTTTCATCATCAATGATAAGAATTCTACCAATAGCTAATGTCCTATCCATAATCCTTTCCTTTTATTTATTACAATTAAACTCGATGGTAATCATAGCGCCATGGGGCTTAACATTACTAGCAAATATTTTACCCTCATGCTGTTTAATAATATTTTGCACAATTGCCATTCCTAGCCCACTACCCTTAATTTTAGTTGTTACATAAGGCTCAAATACCCTATCAAGTACATACTTATCAAAGCCATCACCATCATCTATGGTGTTTAAACGCACAATGGCTTGTTTTGGTAAATATTCTGTTATGATTTTAACGTTTAAATCACGCCCGTCAATCATTGCTTCACTGGCGTTTTTCACTAAATTAATCAACACTCTAGAAATACTATGACTATCTAAAAGTAGTAGTGGAATACCAGCAAATAAATCAAAATCAATATTCATATTACTTTGAGAGTCATAAAGTGCGATAGATTGTTTAATTAACATATTCAAATCACAAGGCTTCCTTTCAATTTGTGGGGTGTTAGCATAATCAGCAAATGCACTCACCATAGTATCCATAGATTGAACTTGGTGAATAATAGTATTTGTAGTTTTATCAATAACATCTAAATCTTTGCCTTCTAAAGAGTCCATAAATCGATTTCTAAGGCGCTGAGCAGATAATAAAATAGGCGTTAGTGGATTTTTAATTTCGTGTGCCATGAGCTTTGCCACTTCTCCCCAAGCAGCTTTTTTCTGAGTCCTATTTAACCTCGAAATGTCCTTAATCACAATGACAAAACCCAAGGTTTCATTGTCATTTTTAAGTGCTGCACCTTGACATGATAATAACAAATGTTGATTAGCTAAAGTAATTTTAATCTCTTCACTCCATTCACTTTCATCTCGTTTAAATTTATCTTGTGTCATTAAAAATAGAGGCTCTAAATTTGAATATCGATCAACAATAGTGCTACATTTTTTACCAAAAAATAATTTCTCATCTTCAATGCCCAGCATTGTACCAATCACTGGATTAATAAGACGTATCTTCCTATTTTGATCGAGTGCAATCACACCATAAGAATATTTAAGAATCGTCTCTAAATACAAATTATGCGTATCCAAGCCCTCACGAGATGCCTTGATTTGTCTAGACATGGTATTAAATTGCTCAATCAAACTACGTACATCTTCACTTTCTTTTTGTTTAGTAATGCGCACATCATAATTACCTTTAGCAATTTCTTTCGTAGCTATGGACAAATTATTCAGCGGCTTCATTAACCGTTCAATCATGCGAAAAACTACCATAAGTGCGCTAAGTATTGCCAGTAACACAGTAGATGAAAAATCAATCATAAAACGTTTTTGAGTGATTGAAGTGTTGATTTCAAACTTAATATTTTGTGCTGCATTGGCAAACCCTCTAACTTGTGACAAAAACCCTAAAAGCCCTGGATCAGTTGCATACACCATATCAACCACAAACAAATCTTGGTTTGATATATTTGAAAGATAACGTGTTGACATTTTTACTTGAATAACGTTTGCAGTCTCGTCTTCGTTAATCATACGTGGCTGTGTGCCTGGCAATGGCTGTTCTTCAATCGCCATACAATTAGTCACATCTGCTGTTTTAGCAACCACCTCTTCTTGAGCATTTAATAATGTAATTTGACAAGCCCAGCCCTTATCAATTAAACCATCAAGAAATATCTGCATACTTTGTGCATAATTTTCAGCATCTTTTTGAAAGCTACCAAAGGAGGTAATTAAAGTTAGTAATCTTTTTGTCTGTTCAGTATAACGCTCATCTCTAATTTTTTGCACACCACTATACAAACCATTGACTTGTTGAATAAAATTTTGACTAAAAACATTAAAAGCTTTTTCTGAATCTTTAACGTTGTTTTGAATCGTTTGAAATGAGAATATATAAAAAGACAACACTGGAACAATCACCAAAACCGGCACAATTTTAACAAATGACCAAGTAAATTTAGAACCCACAATACCGCCCTTAACATCACGCTTAAGACGTAATACATCCGCATAAACATAATAAATAGCAACAAAACTCATAATGATATTAAACCCAACCAAATACCCCCACCAGTGTTCAATAAAATCAGGGTTAAGTCCTAAATAAAACGTGCCAGAAATAGACAGTAAAAAAACAAACACCCAAACCCATGCTGGCGGTGTTTTTTTTAAACTTAAATATTGGCTAAAAATCATAGAAAACAATGCAGATAGTCATAATTTTTTTAAATAAATATCTTCACAAGTTATTCATTAAAGATAGCTCAAATAACTCAGTCTACTATTTAAATACTTTGATAAATAAAACATCATTTTTCAAATCTTGAACTTACTATTTTTAATAAAACATAACACCTATTGTATCTATATTGAATTATTGATTATTAAAATGTTAGTGCTACCCATGGCAAGATAGTATCGCCTGTTGACAACATCATATTACTTTTATACAAAACTTTGTAGATAGTATAGTATCGTTAGTTTTAACTCAACAAAAACTAATTTTTTAAAAAATATGAGATATAAGGAAAATACAGCAGTAGGTAATAAAAAGCAAACAAATATTACTTACAATATTATACCAAATAAAGGGCGTAAAACTTTCTCTTGAAAGCGATAAGTTAAAAAATACATCATCAGTGACAACTAATACGCTAAAAGTTTCTTATAGTTTAAAACAAAACTATAGCGATCTTGTTAAGAGTAAATGCAATGTTATTAACATTGCAGTCCTTTTAAAAAATAGTTTAAAAATCTTGAAATAAACTCATAAGTTTGCTTTAAACAAATATACAAAGTATTAAAAACTTTGATATTTATTAAATTAAACCGTATCACACACACTCCTTGATAATAACCGATAAATTTAAGAAAATTTAGTCCATTACTTTTAATGATTAAGCATTCGTGTTTGTTGATACAAATCTTGATATTTTTGACGCTATTTTTTGTAATATACTGCATACTAAAGTCAGTTTTATGAATGAATACAACAGCGGGAGGTAGGAAAACTTTTTTAAAATATCAAAAAATCTCAAATTACCATCTAAAATATTTGTAATCTTTTGCAAAGGTCATTATTTCAAGAAACAATTCTATTGCTAAAGGGTTATTATGAGGTGTACGCTCTCAAGACAAATATAGTAAAAGAGAAATAGACGTTCTTTATATGGCTATTTTTTAACTCTTGTAATAATTAAAACGCTTTTATTTATACCAAATTTGCAAACCATGATAGAGAATTTGCTACGCTTAAAGACAGAGGTATCTAGTGCCTGACAGTGAGGCAAAAGCATGTATTGTATGCTTTAAATTGGCATGATAATTACTCACTACAAAATAAACCCGTAAAACTATAGTTTAAATAATCCTTTAGTAAAAAAATTTATCAACCCTTGAAGAAATATTACACTTCGTTTTAACAGCCCAAAGTAACTTTGATACAGTAACCAAATAACACTACATTGTGAACAATTGTGCACTTTTTTGGTTAGTATTTCACACTCTGAAAAGCTACGTTCATCATTCCACAAAATACAAGGTCTTAACACCTATCCATTAATACATATCATATGTCCACCGTACCCATTGATTTAATACATTCTAATTGATACCCTTTTGCCTTTAAGTTGATTAACAACTGACGCATAATCTTCCCAGCAATCATCTGGGTCCTGTTCTGAACAATCATTTACCTTTATATATTAATCAATACTATTTTCAATCAGGAAATGCCTAAATCTAAATCTAAGTACATAATTTTATATTAGACATTTATTTTTTAAGCTTATGGAAGTTGCAAACATACAATTATCTCTGCTTTCCAATGAAAAGTTAATACCGAGTTTTGTACAGATTATTGCAACAACATACGCAGCATTAATCAACTACTATCATAGTGCAATAATCATTTCAAGTGTTTTCTATGGATATAAAGCCTCTAAACCTTCATCGTTAACTTTAATAACACCACCGATAAATTCAGTCAACACTAGCTCTTTAACAAATACTGTCATCAAACGCTCTCCTAAAAATCATTTTAAATACCTGTTTAACAGGAAACTCACCCTTTATGTTGCTAATGACTTCACCTTGTTTAACAAACATATTAAACAAAGTCTCGTCACACACCATATACTTAAGTAAACCCATATTTATCTTCACTTTGACGTCTAAATTCATTAGATATAATGCCCTTAATTTCTTAAAAATAGCGATTAAAATTAGCACATTATTAAAACTAACATCATAACAAACAGCACTAATTATATTAATCAGTTTCCATTAGTAAGAGGGTTAGTCATACAGTTCGTTAAAAGTACCTAGAAAAATAACTTTAGTTCATTCTAAATTGATCAGCAGCTTCTGATATCGTGAATACATCTGCATAATGAACAATAATATAACCCACCATTTCGATGATTTGTGCAATGTTACGTCATCATCAAAATTCTGCAACTGTTTATTTAGCAACGAGTTGTATTCCTGATAGCCAATAAATCTAACACTCACTAAAGCATTGCAAGACTGTTGTATGCTGAATACGTGTTAATTTTTTTGCAAAAAATTACTAATACCAAAAACTCCACATCATGTTTGGCGCGTTCTAATAACGGTAAAGCCTCTTAAAATTATTATAAAAATCAACAGTATGACGAAAAATATGTGCTAGTATCGGTCAAATTACTTGGCTTAAAAGGCCAATATAGTCATCCACAATACCTTGTTACAGTGTTATCGATGTAATATAACTCATACTCTTCATGATAATGTCAATGAATTAGAGGATTGGACGCACCATGTTCTAAATAACACATATAACCAAAAGAACCTTCGGCTCATAACCAAGATTAGGATTATGCTGAAACTTATATTCCATCTTTGAGTTACGTACTAATTTTCTCTTAGACATTAGCTAATACATCAAAACATTAACAAAATATTTTCCAAAAAAGGCATTAATCAATTGGTTAATAAGAATTTATACAAAACTTGTTAACTTTTTTATAAATTTGACACAACGATTTTACGAGACGCATATCACCTGCTAATCTACAAAATAATAAAATACAAAAAATACTTAAATATCTAGCCAGTATAAAAATTGCCATTGAAAAATCCTCAGGTACGCACATAAAAAAGAACAACATCTTTCTCCGCCCATTGAATAAATATCTCGCTCATAGCCGAGGTCTTATCAACACAACCTGTTGCTTCAAGCACTCACCTCTCAATTTCTTTTGTTAATCGTAGTGTAATTCGATCAACCATACTGTTTGGAGATAAGGTTTTTTTCTTAACTACCTTGCATTGTAATATCTGTTATAACACGTTGACACAGAACGTCCTCTTCTAACGCTACTCATTCAAGATTAATATTAGGATTATCCGCCTCAAAATATTTTCCTAACTTTTGCATCTCAACCATATGTTCATTATTAACTATTGCAATAACAAAATTTATTTGTATCTAAACTATTACTGTAGATAACAAAAAATACCCACTTATAACTATTATGACAATATGTCTTAATTTCATACTATTTCCTCCGTATTTTTATAAAAATACTGATTAGTAAAATCAACCGCTTACTCGTCCGAATATGTGTATGTGCATTCCAAATTTTAACAATTTTTATACATTACTATAATATAATATTCATTTGTATCGAAGCCTTTTCGATATCAGGAAAATTTTTGTACTTTATAGTATTTTGAATGCAATAAAAAAATTTATAATCTAAAATTAATCACATAAAAATCAATTTATAATTTGGTAAATGAGTGGCTTTGTCGATATAAAATACGACAAATGGTTCAAATGTAAGCACAACTAAGTCAGTTTCTAAATTTAAAAACACGAAATCAAACTAGCCATTGATACTGAATTTAAACGTGTTAATACTTACTATCCAATACTATACTTGGTACAAATAATCATTAAAAGTGTAATTGATTATATCGACATCTTAGCAATTGAAGATTTAAACCCGCTATTTGAAAAGCTTTATCAAAAAGATTGCTTATGAATTGTGCACAGCACGTCAAGATATTAAGATCATGCACTATTTGTCCAAATAACTCCCTAAACGTTTGTTTGACACTAAAATTGCAGCATAAATTTACCTATGCAAATTTCTTATCAAGCACTGACTCAAATCTTATAAAATTTCTATTTATAAAAACTTATATCCACCTAGATTGAACCATACGTCCATTGCCAAATGAAGAGCTTGAGTATACGTTAGATAATGTACGATATTTATTTAAAAATTCTACCAACTTGAAAACCAATTAAAAACTTAACATGAGTTATACTGGATTAAACAAGAAGGTTAATTTTTATTAAATATCAATCTTTAAGATCCTGACGTTAAAAACGCATGGAAAACGTCAAAAGATTTTCATGTTTAACCAAAAAACATATTATTGTACCGTACAATTAGTCATGTTTAGAGAACATCAGACTATTCATAAGAATAAACTTAGAAAATGAATAATGAGTGACGATAAATTAATCAGCTATGCGCTCAAAAAAGAGCCATTATTTTTTGGTATAAAATTACATTTAATGAATTTTTAGTTAGAAATGAATAGCTGAATGAAGCTAAAATTATTGTTAATACACAACACTAACAACAAAAACTGATACAAAATATAGAAAATTAGTATAATTTATACGATAGAACCATTGCCAATAGTAAATAATCGTTAAGTTTTACTCATGGTGAGTGCTCAGTTATTTTCTTAATAGGTTTCGCTTTAATCTTTAAAAAGGAATCAGAAAAATGCAAAATAGTTTAAAACCAGTCTCAGCAGGTAATGTACCTAATGAAATTAATGTTATTATTGAAATTCCAGCAAATTCATCACCCATTAAATATGAAATTGACAAGGAAACAGGTGCAATGTTTGTAGATAGATTTATATTAACACCTATGTTCTATCCTTGTAACTACGGTTTTGTGCCAGAAACACTGGCAGATGATGGCGATCCAGCCGATGTCTTGGTGATTACTCCTTACCCACTAATCCATGATAGCGTTATTACAGTGCGCCCGATTGGTATTTTACGCATGACTGATGAAGCAGGAAAGGATTCTAAAATTTTAGCCGTACCTATTGATAAATCATGCAAATCTTATCATAATATCAAATGCATTGACGACGTCGATGTTACCCTTAAAAATCAAATCGAACACTTCTTTACTTACTACAAAGACCTTGAAGAAGGCAAGTGGGTAAAAATTGATGGCTGGAGTGATTCTATTGAAGCCAAAAAAGAGCTTCAAAACTCTTTTGACGCCTATCATCAATAATTCCTTCCAAATTGTATCAGGTGAATATCAGGGCAGAAAATTTAACTTTCCAAAAACGCCTAGTTTAAGACCTACATCAGGTAAAATAAGAGAAACCTTATTTAATTGGATTCAATTTGAATCACACAACAAAACTTACCTAGATTTGTTTACTGGCAGTGGGAGCTTAAGCTTTGAAGCACTATCTCGTGGCGCTAGACAAGTCGTTAGTATTGAACAAAACTTCAATGTCTATCAAAGTTTGAAAAAAAATAAAACGCTGCTAAAAACAAACAGAATAAGTATTTTTAATCAAGATGCACTAAATTTCTTATCTAAAAAAAGCACACAAACTTTTGATTTTATTTTTTTAGACCCGCCTTTTAATAAAAATTATCTGCCAAAAACTTTAAAAGCATTTTCAAAAGGTAATTTTATGACTTCAAATACAAAAATCTATATAGAATCTGAATTTAAAATTTTAAAAAATGAAGCAGCTGAATGGCTATCAACAAACATTCAAATTAATAAACAAAAACATACAGGGCAAGTGCATTATTGCTTAATAACTCCATTATAAAATCTTAACTGAATTATCTTATGATGAAAAAAATTGCAATTTACCCAGGATCGTTTGATCCAATTACCAATGGCCATATTGATTTAATCAAACGCGCCAGTAAATTATTTGATGAAATTATTATTGGCATTACTCAAAATAGTAAAAAAAAAGCTTTTTTAAGTATTGATGATAGAATTAATGCAGCCAATACCACACTTAAAGATATTGGCAATATTAAAGTATTAAGCTTTAACACGCTATTGGTTGACTTTGTAGCTAAGCAAAACGCACAAGTAATTTTACGTGGATTACGCGCTGTTAGTGACTTTGAATATGAATTTCAACTCTCAAGCATGAACAAACACCTTAATCCTAATATTGAAACTCTATTTATGACGTCTGCTGAGAAGTATGCTAATATTTCCTCTTCTTTAGTGAGAGAAATTCTAACATTGGGGGGTGATATTAGTATTTTTGTACCTACATCAGTAGAGGCATTGCTCAAGCAACGCTTATAAAATTTTTACCCCTAATCCTTGAAAAAAAAATGCCCATCCCTATATAGGGCGTATATTAAATATTAAGGAGTAAAAAATGTCAAGGATTATCGGTATTGACTTAGGTACAACCAATTCGTGCGTAGCTATTATGGATGGCGGTAACGTTAAAATTATTGAAAATTCTGAAGGTGATCGCACCACACCATCCATTATTGCTTATCCAAAAGATTCTGAAGAAGTTTTGGTTGGTCAGCCGGCAAAACGTCAGGCAGTTACTAATCCAGAAAATACATTATACGCAATTAAACGTTTAATTGGTCGTCGTTTTGACGAAGATGCTGTACAAAAAGATATTAACCTTGTACCTTATAAAATTGTTAAAGTTGACAATGGTGATGCCTGGGTTGAAGTTAAAGGTAAAAAAATGGCTGCACCTGAAATTTCAGCAAAAGTCATTGGTAAAATGAAAAAAACTGCTGAAGATTATTTGGGTGAAGAAGTCACCGAAGCAGTTATCACAGTTCCTGCTTATTTCAATGACTCACAGCGTCAAGCAACTAAAGATGCTGGAAAAATCGCAGGTCTTAATGTTAAGCGCATTATCAATGAGCCAACTGCAGCAGCATTGGCTTATGGTGTTGATAAAGTTAAAGGTAACAAAACCATTGCTGTTTATGACTTAGGCGGTGGTACATTTGACGTATCTATTATTGAAATGGAAGATATTGATGGTGAAAAGCACTTTGAGGTACTCTCTACCAATGGTGATACTTTTCTAGGTGGTGAAGATTTTGATCAACGTATTATTGGCTATTTAGTAGATGAGTTCAAAAGAGACCAAGGTGTTGATTTAACCAATGATCCTATGGCACTACAACGCCTAAAAGAAGCAGCTGAAAAAGCCAAAATTGAACTGTCTTCTTCTGAACAAACTGACGTCAACTTACCTTACGTGACTGCAGATGCCTCAGGCCCTAAACACCTTAATATCAAAATTACTCGTGCTAAATTAGAATTATTGGTTGAAGATCTACTTAAACGCACTATTGAGCCATGCAAAACTGCACTTAAAGATGCAGATTTATCTGCAAGTGATATTGATGAAGTTATCTTAGTAGGTGGTCAAACACGTATGCCTAAAGTAACAAAAATGGTACAAGACTTCTTTGGTAAAGAGCCTAAAAAAGATGTTAACCCTGACGAGGCAGTAGCGATGGGTGCTGCAATTCAAGCAGGCGTATTAGGTGGTGATGTTAAAGATGTATTGTTACTAGACGTAACACCATTGTCTTTAGGCATTGAAACCATGGGTGGTATTATGACTAAATTAATTGAGAAAAACACAACCATACCTACTAATGCAAGCCAAATATTTTCAACCGCGGTTGACAATCAATCTGCAGTAACTGTGCATGTATTACAAGGAGAGCGTAACATGTCTAGTGCCAATAAATCATTAGGTCAATTCAATCTTGAGGGCATTCCAAATGCGCCTAAAGGTCAACCTCAAGTCGAAGTAACATTTGACATTGATTCTGATGGTATTTTAGATGTATCTGCCAAAGACAAAAATACTGGTAAAGAGCAGTCGATCACCATTAAAGCCTCATCTGGATTGAGCGATGAAGAAGTTGAAAAAATGATCAAAGATGCTGAAGCACATGCTGATGAGGATAAAAAATTCCAAGAATTGGTCGCCAGTAAAAATATGGCAGATTCTTTAATACACTCAACCAAAAAAACGCTAGAAGAACTAAAAAATGAAGTTTCTGATGATGAAAAATCAGTGATTGAAATGGCTATTACCGAACTTGAAAAAGCCATTAAAAATGATGACAAAAAAGCCATTGATGCCAAGATTCAAACCTTAAGTAAAAAAGCACAACCATTAACTGAAAAAGTACAAGCCAAATCAAGTGCTGAAAATACTTCTAAAGAAAAGTCAAAAGCTGATGACGATGTGGTTGATGCTGATTTTGAAGAGGTTAAAGACGATAAATAAAAGGTTTAAAATCTAACCTCTAAACCCTCCCCTAAGAGATAGCACTTGAGGAGGGTTTTTTAATAATAAGGCAAACATGTCACAAAAAGATTATTACGAAATACTAGGTGTTGCAAAAAATGCAGACGCTAAGCAAATTAAAAAAGCTTATAAGCGTTTAGCAATGAAACACCACCCTGATCGTGTTAAAAACGACAAGGCATCAGCTGAAAAAAAATTTAAAGAAATTCAAAAAGCTTATGCTATTTTATCTGATGTTCAAAAACGTCAAGCCTACGACCAATTTGGTCATGTAGGTGGTAACGCCAATGTGGGATCTGCTGGTGGCAACCCATTCGGAGGTGGTTTCGGTGATATTTTCGGTGATATTTTTGGTGGTGGTTCTCAACAATCCAACAATCGTGGCTCAGATTTACGTTATGATTTAGAAATTGATTTAAAGAAAGCTGCACAAGGCAGCACTGTTAAAATTCGCATTCCAAAAAATGAAACTTGCGATACCTGTTCAGGTATTGGTGCAAAATCCGGCACCAATGTTAAAACTTGCTCAATTTGTAGTGGCGTAGGGCAAGTACAAACACAACAAGGATTTTTTACCGTGCAACGCCCTTGTGGTACTTGCTCTGGCACAGGTCAAAAAATTGAATTCCCTTGTGGCACTTGCCGTGGACAAGGCTTGGTGCGTAAACAAAAAACACTGTCAGTAAAAATCCCTGCAGGGGTAGATACAGGTAATCGAATTCGTTTGAGTGGTGAAGGCGAAGCAGGCACTATAGGTAGCTCTAGTGGTGATTTATACGTACAAGTCCACGTTAAAAAACACGCCATTTTTGAACGTGAAGATAACGATTTATATTGTGAAGTTCCTATTGACTTTGCAACTGCAGCACTAGGCGGCTCAATTGAAGTGCCTACACTTGAGAACAAATTAAAAATTAAAGTTCCATCAGGTACACAAACTGGAAAACTGTTTCGCTTGCGTGACAAAGGTATCAGCCACCTTCAACGTGATGGTTCTGGAGATTTAATCTGTCAAGTTAAGATTGAAACCCCCGTTAATCTAAATAAGAAACAACAAGATTTACTACAAAAGTTTTCCAGCTCATGTGGTAAAAAACATCATCCTGAATCAGACTCCTTTTTTGATAAAATGAAATCATTTTTTGGATAAAAAACAGGAGATATTTAGTGAACATTAAACAAATTAAAGCAAGAGAAGTTCTTGATTCTAGAGGCAATCCAACTGTTGAAGTGGATGTCATCCTTGATGATGACACAATCGGTAGTGCAATGGTGCCATCTGGTGCATCAACGGGTCAACGTGAAGCTTTAGAGTTACGCGATGGAGGTACGCGCTATTTAGGAAAGGGGGTTTTAAAAGCCGTTGAGTTTGTCAACACAGAAATTTGTAATACTTTAATTAACTTTGGCATTGAGGATTTAGGCAAGATTGATCAAGCAATGATTGATTTAGATGGCACCGAAACCAAATCAAGATTAGGTGCAAACGCAATTTTGGCAGTCTCATTAGCTGTTGCTCATGCTAACGCTAATAGACAACATAAGCCATTATACATGTCATTAAATCAAGGTGAAAATTACAAACTTCCTGTGCCTATGATGAATATTATTAATGGTGGAGAGCACGCTAACAATAATGTTGATATTCAAGAATTTATGATTATTCCTGCTGGTGCGCCAAGTTTTAAAGAAGCGCTACGTTATGGGGCTGAAGTGTTTCATCATTTAAAAGCAGTGTTAGAAGCTAAAAACATGAATACTACAGTGGGTGATGAAGGTGGTTTTGCCCCTGATTTGTCTTCAAATGAAGATGCTATTAAAGTTATTTTAGAAGCGATTGACAATGCAGGCTACAAAGCAGGTAAAGATATTTTTATTGGCATTGATGCAGCAAGTTCAGAATTTTATGAAAACGGCACTTACAATTTAGTTTCTGAAAACAAATCACTCAATTCTGAAGAATTTGTTGATTATTTAGCCAACTGGGTAGAAAACTATCCAATTATTTCAATTGAAGATGGCATGGATGAGAATGATTGGAATGGCTGGAACCTATTAACCAAAAAAATAGGTGACAAAGTACAATTGGTTGGTGATGACCTATATGTAACCAATAGTAAGTTTTTAAAACAAGGTATCGAGAAAAACATTACCAACTCTATTTTAATTAAAGTCAATCAAATTGGCACCCTAACTGAAACCTTTCAAGTCATGAAAATGGCGACAGATGCTGGTTATACCTCAGTTATGTCGCATAGATCTGGTGAAACTGAAGATACGACCATTGCCGATTTAGCAGTAGCCACTGGTTGTGGTCAAATCAAAACTGGTTCATTGTCAAGATCAGATCGTTTAGCAAAATATAACCGTCTTCTTCGTATTGAAGAAGAGTTAGGGGCTAAGGCAGTTTATCCAGGGCTTGATGCTTTCAATCATTTAAATTAAACTCATCACTTTATATAATAAGTCAACACAACTGATTGGAATCACTCTCAACTTTTTGGCTTAGCACCATCCTTTTTGGACTGATATTAAGTTCTGCATTTTTTTCTAGTACTGAAACTTCAATGATGGCAATTAATCGCTATCGTCTGAAAGTCTTAAGCAAAAATAATAAAAATGCAAAACGCACCGAGCATTTACTTAATGACTTAGATCATCTAATTGGTACAATTTTATTAGGCAACAACTTTGTTAATATTTTTGCCTCTAGTATTACAACTATACTAGCCATTAAACTATGGGGTGAAGGCTCAATTGTACCAGCCTCTTTGACGTTAACTTTTATCATCTTGATTTTTGCAGAAACAACTCCTAAAACATTTGCTGCTAAAAATCCTGAAAAAATTGCTTTACCAGCCTCAATTATAATTACAGCGTTAATCAAGTTATTTAAGCCTTTTGTTTGGCTAATTGCCAAATTATCAAAGATGATATTGATATTATTTGGCATAAAAAACGAACCACATGACAATCTTATTAGCTCAGAGGAGTTAAAAATGGTGGTTAATGATGCCAAGCCCATTATTGCTTCTAATTATCAAAAAATGTTGCTTAATATTATTGACTTAGAGAAGGTTAAAGTTGAAGATATTATGATTCCTAGACACGAGTTAATCAGCATTGATATTAACAAGCCTGACGAAATTTTAAAACAATTTGAACGTATACAGCACACTAGATTACTCACTTATGAGACATCAAGTGATAATATTACTGGCATATTGCACATGCGTGATATTGTAAATTTATACGCCAAGGGTGATTTTAGTATTGACAATGTATTAGCACTGGTTCGCACACCTTATTTTGTGCCAGAAGGTACCAGCCTTGCTCACCAATTAGCGCATTTTCAACAACAAAAAAGACGACTTGGTTTGATTGTGGATGAATATGGAGAGGTGTGTGGCATGATTGTATTAGAAGATATCTTAGAAGAAATTGTAGGGCAATTCACCTCAAACCAAAATGAAAGTATTGATGAGATCATCAAGCAAAAAGATGGTAGTTATTTGATCGACCCTAGAATTAGTATACGAGAATTAAACAATTTATTACAATTAAATTTATCCGTCACTAAAGCAAAAACCTTAAATGGCTTAATTTTAGAAACACTGCAAAGCATTCCTAAACGTGATGTTAGTTTAAAAATTGACAATGTATTGATTGAAATTATGCATATTTCTGAGCAAACTATTAAACTAGTTAAAATCAGACTAAAGCCTGTCCCATCCTAACTACCTCAGTTTCCTTTAAGGAAAATTTATTAGTTTGATCTGGCATCAACATAATTACAGTTGAGCCCATATTAAATCGACCCAGTTCTTGACCTTTTTTAAGACTTATTCCTTCATTTGAATAATCAAAATGTTGAATTTGTTTTTTATAAGGTGGATTAATTTGACCATGCCACACAGTTTGCATTGAACCTACAAAAATAGCACCCACTAAAACAAACGCACACAAACCAAATTCAGTCTCAAAATAACACACAACACGTTCATTTCTAGCAAACAACCCGTCCACATTTTCAGCAGTAGTTTGATTCACTGAAAACAAATCACCTGGAATATAACTCATTGAAATTAGTTTGCCATAATAAGGCATGTGAATGCGATGATAATCTTTAGGTGACAAATAAATAGTGATAAAAAAACCTACCCTGAATTCAACACTTCTAATATCATTGCCCAGCAACTGTTCAACGCTATATTTATGGTTTTTAGCTTGAATGATTTGAGTATTATTAATATTACCAACTTTCGATACCTTACCATCAACGGGACAAACAATCAGGCTGTCGGCAATTTTTCTAGCATCTGGTTTTAATGCCCTGGTAAAAAAATCATTAAAATTCTGGTAATCTTCAATATTTTCACGTACTGCCTCTGATAGATTAACCTGGTAAGACTTAACAAACCAAGCAATAAACCTATTTTTCAACCAAATATTTTTAATGCATGCAAAATGCAACATTAACCTTGATAGCCAATGCTGAGGAATAACGTACTGCCACCAAATCATAATTTTTTTATAGCTTGAATTGAATAAATGATAAGGCATCATCAAATTTCATTTGCATTTTATCTATTTTATCTCTTGCCTTGTATTCCACATTGCCATTATCAGCATGAGTGTCACTAATCACCATTCTATGTGGAATACCAAGTAGCTCAGAATCAGCAAACATAATACCAGCACGTTCTTTTCTATCATCCAGTAAGACTTCAATGCCTGCCCCAATAAACTGCTGATAAAGCTTATCAGACAATGCTTTCACACGAGTGGACTTGTTATAATTAATCGGCACAATGACGACTTGAAAAGGCGCAATCGCTTGAGGAAAAATAATCCCTTTGTCATCATAATTTTGCTCAATAGAGGCTGCAATAATACGTGTCACACCAATGCCATAACAACCCATTGTAGTTGTAATCGCTTTACCAGACTCTCCAATAACATTAACTTTCATAGCACTAGAATACTTAGTACCCAGCTGAAAAATATGCCCCACCTCAATACCACGTTTAATAATCAACTTTCCCTTACCATCTGGGGAATAATCTCCCTCTACAGCGCTACGTAAATCAGCATCAACAAATTCAATACCTTGCCAATTGACACTCATTAGATGATAATCCCATTCATTTGCGCCACAAACAAAATCACACAATACGCTAGCTGAATAATCAACAATCAAATCAATGTCTAAATCTTTAATACCTATGAAGCCTTTTTTTAAATCTAAATTCTTAATTTCATCATCTATTGCAAACTCAAAATTGCCAAACAAATTATGCGCTTTGATTTCATTTAATTCATGGTCGCCACGTAATGCTAAAGCTTTAAAACCATCTTTGGTTTTAATGATTAAAATTTTAACGCAATCTGATTTATTAACATTCAAAAACTCAGCAACTTCTTCGATACTATTTTTTTTCTTGGTTAGAACTCTTTCCTCAGTCAGTGTAGACTTACAAGTTTTTTCCTGTTTTAAAAAAGAAACCTTTTCGATATTAGCCGCATAATTTGACTCATCTGAGAAACAGATGGTATCTTCTCCACTTTCTGCCAACACATGAAATTCATGCGAAGCATCTCCACCAATTGAGCCAGAATCTGCCAAAACTGCATGATAATCAAGACTCAATCGATCAAAAATATTACAATAAGTTTGATACATTACATCATAAGTTTGTTGTAAAGAATATTGGTCAAGATGAAACGAATAGGCATCTTTCATGATAAATTCTCGTGAACGCATCACTCCAAAGCGAGGACGAATTTCATCTCTAAATTTAGTTTGAATTTGATAAAAATTCATTGGCAGTTGTTTATAACTACGTAAATATTGTGCTGCCAAGTGTGTAATGACTTCTTCATGTGTTGGTCCTAGGCAAAATTCACGCTGATGGCGATCGGTAAAACGCAATAACTCAGTGCCATATTTATCCCATCTTCCAGAAGTTTTCCAAAGTTCTGCAGGCTGAACAACAGGCATAAACACTTCTTGGGCACCTGATTTATTCATTTCTTGTCGAATAATATTTTCAACTTTGTGTAGTACTCTTACCCCCATTGGCAAATATGAGTACAAACCCGATGCCAATTTAGAAATAAGACCTGCTCGAATCATGAGTTGATGCGAAATAATTTGAGCATCATTTGGCACTTCTTTTTGAGTCGGGATTAAAAGCTTCGTTGTTTTCATTTATAATAACAAGAAGAAAACACCTAATTTTACCTATGCTCGATATTCAAACACTTTTAATTTGGACAATTCCCGTATTATTTTCAATTACTGTGCATGAAACAGCGCATGGTTGGATTGCCTCAAAACTTGGGGATCATAGTGCTAGAATGATGGGCAGACTTACCCTTAATCCCATCAAACATATTGACCCAATTGGTACTATTTTAGTACCTGCATTTTTATACCTTACCTCAGGATTTATTTTTGGCTGGGCTAAGCCTGTACCTGTTAATTTTAATGCACTTAGATCGCCTAAAAAAGACATGCTTTGGGTAGCAATTGCCGGACCCATGTCAAATTTCATCATGGCAATTATATGGCTGGTAATAATTTTACTGGTAGTTAATAATATCGACTCACAATTTCTAATTGATATGGGTCAAGTTGGTGTTCAAATTAACTTAATATTAGCAGTGCTCAATCTATTGCCTTTGCCACCACTCGATGGTGGTCGTATTGTAAGCTCATTACTACCAAGAAAACTATCTTATCAATACGACCAGTTAGAGCCTTATGGTTTGTATATTTTGTTGGGTTTATTATTTTTAGGTGTATTTCAATGGGTTGTCTTTCCCATTGTTAAAATCATCCAACAATTTATGTTTAGCGTTACTGGTCTCATTTAAGAAGAACAACTTACTGTAAGCCCTTGCGCCCAATCAGGTGCTTCATAAGTATAAAATTCCATATCTTGATGAACTTCAAAGGGTTTACTTAATAAATCAAACAAAATTTCTATCTCAGTATAGTCTTTGTCATCTTCTGCCTTTCGAATTGCCACCTCTGCTAAGTAATTACGTAAAATATAATTAGGATTTACGCTATTCATCATGCTGATTCTATTGCGATTATTTTCTTGAGATACGCGCTTATCATACAACTCAATCCAATCATTAAAATCAGTATTAATGGCCAATTTATCCACATTAGACAACTGCCTTAAGGAATTAGTACGATCCTTTTTATGTTGATACAACATGTCAAAAAATTGCGTAATTAATACATGATCTTGCTTGTCTTTTTCATGCAAGCCAAATTTTTGTCTCATCAATACAGAATACGACTCAACTAAGTAGTTTTGATATTTATCTAACACTAATTTCGCTTGTTTAGTATTAATTAAACTTGATAAACTATCAGCCAAACGAGATAAATTCCACAAAGCAATATTTGGTTGCTGATCAAAGCTGTAACGACCCTCATGATCAGAATGGTTGCAGATAAACTTAGGATTATAAGTTTCTAAAAAACCAAATGGTCCATAATCAATCGTCAATCCAAGAATTGACATATTATCCGTATTCATCACTCCATGTACAAAACCCTGCGCTTGCCAATGCGCAATCATAATTGCTGTTTTCTGCACTACTTCATTAAAAAAATCAATATATTGATTTTCACCTTGACAATACTGGTAATGATGTTCAATCACAAAATCAGCTAATTGTCTCACTTGAGAAATTTGGCCACGCACGGCAAATAATTCAAAATGACCAAAACGAATATGACTAGGTGCGCAACGCATAACAATCGCTCCTGTTTCAATATTTTCTCGATAAACCTCGCTATGACTACCAACTAATGTTAACGCTTCTGTAGTGGGAATATTTAAGCCTTTCATAGCGATTGAACATAAATATTCACGAATAGATGAACGCAACACTGCACGACCATCCGCACCACGTGAATAAGGAGTTTGTCCTGCGCCTTTAAGTGATAACTCAAGACCTTGCACTTGCCCTATTAAGCAAGAACGTCCATCACCTAATTGGGGTACGAAATGACCAAACTGATACCCCGCATAAATACTAGCAATAGGTTGCATACATTGGAATTTATTTTTGCCTGAGGCAATATTTAACAATTCATTATCCTTAATAGATAATTTAAGTCTGTCTTGTAATGCTTGATTTTTATGAATCAAAAAAGGTTGTTTTAATGATTGAGTATCAATGTTTGAGAAAAAATCACTACCTAGCGTGGCAAAATCTAGCACGTTTTTAAAACAACTTATTTCTAAGTAGTTCGTTAACTTGTTTAGGATTGGCCTTACCAGCAGTAAGCTTCATGATTTGACCGACAAAAAAGCCAAAAATCTTATCATTACCCAATTTAAACTGAACTGCTTGTCGCGCATTATTAGCAATCACCTGTTCTACAATTGCTTCAATTTCACCCATACCAATCATTTGCTTTAGGCCTTTGGCTTGAATAATTTCATCTGCATTACCTTCACTATTCCACATGGCTTTAAACACATCTTTGGCAGCTTTTCCAGAAATAGTATCATCACTAATACGACTGATTAATAGTGACAAGGCTTGCGCAGTAATAGGCGAGTTTTGAATGTCAATTTTATGCTTATTCAAAGAGGCTGATAATTCACCCATGATCCAGTTGGCACAAAGCTTAGCATTACTAGCATGATGCTCAAGCATAGTCTCAAAATAATCAGCCAAAGGTTTTTGCAAAGTAAGTACATCTGCATCATAGTCACTTAAACCTAATTCTGAAACAAACCTTGCTTTTTTCTGAGTGGGTAATTCTGGTAAAGTTTGTCTAATTTTTTCTAATAATTCATTAGAAATCTCAACAGACAGTAAATCTGGATCTGGAAAATAACGATAATTATTGGTTTCTTCTTTTGAGCGCATAGAACGAGTTTCATGTTTCACAGAATCATACAAACGAGTTTCTTGTACAATACTGCCACTCTCTTCAAGAATGTCTTGCTGACGTTCAACTTCCAAATTAATCGCACGTTCTAAAAATTTAAATGAGTTGATATTTTTTAACTCTGTACGTGTACCAAGCTCTTTTTCCCCTTTAGGGCGAATAGAAACATTCGCATCAAAACGAAATGAGCCTTCTTGCATATTTCCATCACAAATATCAATATATTGCACCAAGGCGTGAATTTTTTTAGCATATATCACCGCCTCTTTAGCACTACGCATGTCAGGCTCGGAAACAATTTCAAGCAATGGTATACCTGCACGGTTAAAATCAATTGCAGTATCATCATCAAACATATCATGCATAGACTTTCCCGCATCTTCCTCTAAGTGCGCACGTGTAATACCAACTATCTTGGTTTGATCATCAAACGTAATTTCAATCTTACCTTCGCCCACAATAGGCCTGTCCATTTGTGAAATTTGGTAACCTTTTGGTAAATCTGGATAAAAATAATTCTTTCTGTCAAATATACTACGTTGATTAATATGCGCATTAATTGCCACGCCAAATTTAATTGCCTTATTAATAACTTCAACATTAAGTACAGGCAAAACACCTGGTAATCCTAAATCAACGGCACAAGCCTGTGAATTGGGCTTTTGACCATACTGAGTTGAGGCAGCTGAAAAAATCTTAGATTTGGTATTTAATTGTGCATGAATTTCCAAACCAATAACTGTTTCCCATTCCATACTAGCACTCCTGTGGTGTTTTTAAGTGCCAGTCAGTTTGTAATTGGAATTGGTGTGCAATATTAAGTAACCTAGATTCTGACCAAAAGTTACCAATAAGTTGCAACCCTACTGGTAAATTTTGCGCAAAACCTGCTGGAATACTCATACCTGGCAAGCCTGCTAAGTTGGCACTGAGTGTATAAATATCTGCCAAATACATAGAAACCGGGTCTTTAACTGAACCTAAATCAAATGCAGTTGTAGGGGAAACTGGCCCCATAATCACATCAATCTGCTCAAATACTTTTTTAAAATCATCACTAATCAAATGGCGTACTTTCTGCGCCTTAAGATAATAAGCATCATAATAACCCGCTGATAAAGCATAAGCACCGATCATAATACGACGTTTAACCTCTTCACCAAAGCCTTCTGAGCGCGAACGCAAATATAAATCTTCTAAGTTTTTTACATTTTTAGCACGATATCCATATCTAACACCATCTAGACGCGATAAATTTGATGAACATTCACAAGGAGCAACAATGTAATAAACTGGAATAGCATAGGCTAAATTAGGTAACGATACCTCTTTAACAATTGCGCCCATGGCTTCAAACTCTTTAACAGCAGCCATAATATTATTAGCCACTTCATCATCCAATCCAGATGAAAAAAACTCCTTTGGCAGTCCAATGATTAACCCCTTAATCGAATCATTAAGATGAGTCGTATAATCTGGCACTTTTTGCTCAACACTGGTTGAGTCTTTTTCATCAAATCCAGCCATAACATTTAACACAATAGCTGCATCTTGTGCTGTTTTAGTCATCGGTCCTGCTTGGTCAAGACTTGATGCATAAGCAATCATGCCATATCTTGATATTCGGCCATAAGTAGGTTTAATGCCTGTAATACCACATAAACTTGCAGGCTGACGAATAGAGCCACCTGTATCTGTACCTGTAGCAAAACAGCTTAACCCGCCAGCAACACTCGCCGCAGAACCGCCTGATGAACCTCCTGGTATTTTTAAGTAGTTCCACGGATTTTTAACCGCACCATAAAACGAGTTTTCATTGCTAGACCCCATGGCAAATTCATCCATGTTAGTCTTACCCAACATCACTAAATTTACTTGATTAAGTTTTTGACTTACGGTTGCATCATAAGGCGATACAAAAGTATCTAACATTCTAGAGCCTGCTGAGGTTTTTACACCCTTGGTACAAAAGATATCTTTATGAGCGTATGGAATACCTGTTAATATATTTGCATTACCTGAAGCAATTTTATCATCTGCTACTTGGGCTTGGGCTAATGCTAATTCGTCAGTTACTGTAATAAAAGCATTCAAATCTGACTGATCAATGCGATTTAAATAATACTGCGTTAATTCAACACAAGAAAAATCTTTATCTTTAAAGCCTTGTGCTAATTCAACAATAGTTTTTGTATGCATATTATTCAATAACGGTAGGCACTAAATAATAACCATTTCTGGTTTTTGGCGCAACCGATTGAAATAATACGGATTGCTCTTTTTCAATAACAACATCTTTTCTAAGACGTTGAAACATATGTAGTGGATGTAACATTGGCTCAATACCATCAGTCTCAATATTAGCCAACTGTTCAATCAAACTAAAAATAGCATTTAAATCTTGTGTGTTGTTTTTGAGTTGCACTTCATTTAATGACAAACGCGCGAGATAAGCAATCTGATTTATTTGTTTTTCAGATAATGACATGACTACAACATTGGAATGTTATTAAAAATCCTAAGTGGCTTAGAAAATGAAGAACGTAAAATATTTAAATCGAGCTGCATCCATTGCATAGAATTTTGTATATTTGCCATATTTTTATTCATCTCTTCCATATTAATAAGCATTGGCTCTAAAGAGTCCATTTTTAAACTTACCTGTGTTAAGTCTACTGCAATAGCATCTAAATTATCAAGTTTACTGGCAATAATATTCATGTTTTTATTAACTCGTTGAAAATCTTTTTGCATATAAGCCACAGAAACAGTCATTTGTTCAACATTATTTGACAAGTTATTAATACTTTTAACCATAGATGACATATTACCACCCATATCTGGATCCATTGAATTAGCCAAACGCGTCATATCCAAAGTAATTGAATAAATAACAACAAAAAATCCTATAATGATAGCACTAAATACAGCAAGTGCTGGTAGAAAAAATTTTTCAAACTTAGTGTCAGTACGTAGATCTGCGTGTTTTTCAACACTTTCAAGCATTTTTTCTAAATCAGAAATACTAGAAGTAATCATCACTTCATCATCTTCAACCCCCGGGTTTTTTTTATCTGTCATATCATCCTACTGGCAAAATTCATTAATTACTTGATTTAAAAGTTGATCTTTATAATGATTACAAACAAAAGCATGACCTAATTCTTTTAATAAAATTAAGCGAATATTACCATTAATCACTTTCTTATCAACTAACATTACTTTCATAAAATCAGAAGCACTAATTTTACCGATAATAAAGATAGGTAAATTAGCTTTTTCTAATAAATCTTGAACTTGAGCAACTTGATTGATAGACAAATACCCTTCAAGATGAGATAACTTTACTGCCATTAACATGCCCACTGAAATTGCTTCACCATGCAAGAAGATGCCATAACCAAGTATGTTTTCAATCACATGCCCAAAAGTATGTCCAAGGTTTAACAAAGCACGTTTACCCACTTCTAACTCATCTTGAACAACGATATTGATTTTATACTGACAAGACTGATAAATTATTTCAGCCATTAAAGGCTTATTTCTGTCCATTAAATCTCTAATATTTTCTTGCAAAAAATTAAAAAAATTTAAATGACCTAATAAACCATATTTAATCACCTCAGCCATACCTGCTGAGTATTGTTGATTATTCAAAGTATCAAGTGTATCTATATCAATCAATACACACTTTGGCTGATGAAAAATCCCAATCATATTCTTACCAAGCACATGATTAATGCCTGTTTTTCCACCCACACTAGAATCAACTTGAGACAACAACGTAGTGGGAATTTGAATAAAATTAACACCACGCTGATAGCTAGCCGCTGCAAACCCAGTCATATCACCTACTACACCACCACCAAGGGCAATTAATGTGCAACTACGATCAAATCTATTCTTAAGTAACGCATTGAAAATGCAATTAAGTGTATCAAGCGTCTTATATTTTTCACCATCTGGCAAAATAACTTGCGCAAATTCAAACGATAAAAGTAAGTTTTGCACCTTCTCAAGATACAAGGGCGCCACTGTGGTATTAGTAACAATCATGACTTGCTTGCCACTAATATGTTTTGTTAATAACTTACCTTCTGACAATAAATCTTGACCAATATATATAGGATAAGATTTTTCTTGCAAATCAAGGTTAAGTGTTTTCATTTAAGCAAATTTCCTTATTTCGCCTTTACCGTCCACATTTTCAACGCAACGACCACAAAGTTCTGGGTGTTTAGCATTATTGCCCACATCTTCTCTATGATGCCAACAACGTACACACTTTTCATGTCTTGATTTACTCACTTTAATAAATACACCCTCTATTGCCTTAATACAATCATCATTTTTTTCATTAAGTGAATGAATTCTAATATAGGAAGTAATAAAAATAAATCTTAGTTCATCATCCAATTGACTAAGTGTGCTAAAAATATCAGTTTCACAATAAATATCAATCTCTGACTCAAGCGAAGAGCCAATTATCTTTTCACCACGCATACCTTCCATTTGCTTACGAATAAATGGACTAATTTCACGCGTGATATCAATAGCTTTATTTTCATAGCCGAATGTTAAATCTTGATACCAAGATGCTAAAAAAATACTAGTATTTTTTTCACTCGGCATATTTTGCCAAATTTCTTCAGCTGTAAATGATAAAATTGGAGCTAACCAACGCACCATTGCCTCCGTAATATGATGTAATGCACTTTGTGCACTTCTTCTAGCTAAAGAGTTTGCTTGTGTGGTGTATTGCCTGTCTTTAATAACATCAAGATAAAAACCACCAAGGTCATTGCTACAAAAATTTAAAATCAATTGAACCACATGATGAAAATTATATTGTTCATACGCCTTGATAATTTGAGTTTGTAAATTAGCAGTTTTAGCAACAATCCATTTATCTAAATCTAGCATCTGTTTATTATCAAGCAAATGTTCAACAGGATTAAAAGCTTGCATATTTGCCAACATAAAACGCATTGTATTACGAATACGGCGATACGAATCAGCTGAGCGTTTTAAAATCTCATCACCAACCGTCATTTCACTTGTGTAATCAGTACTAGCAATCCACAAACGTAGAACATCAGCACCTAAATTATTGACTATTTTTTGGGGGCTCATCACATTACCAAGCGACTTAGACATTTTCTTGCCGTTTTTATCAACAACAAAACCATGGGTTAATACGTTTTTGTAAGGCGCTTTACCATTAATGGCAACCGAAGAAATAAGTGATAACTGAAACCAGCCCCGGTGCTGGTCTGCGCCTTCTAAATATAAATCAGCTACATTAGACAGCTCTTTTCTTGCCTTTAGCACAGTAAAATGACTTACGCCTGAGTCAAACCAGACATCAAGTATATCCGTGGTTTTATCATAGTCATTTGCATCATTGCCAATAAAATCTTGAGCATCAGACTTAAACCAGGCTTCAATACCCTCTTTTTCAATTCTATTTGCAATACTAACAAACAACGCTTGAGTATTTGGATGTAGCTCACCTGTTTGTTTATGTACAAACAAAGTAATCGGCACACCCCAAAATCGTTGACGAGAAATACACCAGTCAGGACGACTATCCATCATTAACTCAATACGTTTTTTGCCCCAATCTGGCATCCACTGTACTTTTGAAATTTCTCTATTAACTGTATCTATAAGACCATTTTTCTGCATAGAAATAAACCACTGAGGGGTTGCTCTAAAAATAACAGGCGTTTTGTGTCGCCAACAATGTGGATAGGAATGCATTAGTGATTCATGCTTAACTAAGGTATTAGCCTGCTTAAGAATTTCAATCACACTATCATTGGCTTTAAAAATAAACTGACCGCCTAAAAGTTCAGTCTCTTTGAAAAACACACCTTTGATATCTACTAGGCACTCAACAGGTAAATTGTATTTCAATCCCACAATAAAATCTTCTTGACCATGTGCAGGAGCCGTATGCACTGCACCTGTACCAGCATCAATTGTTACATACTCACCCAAAATAATAGGCACCTGCTTATCGTAAAACGGATGTTTTATTTTTAACCCTTCTAACTCACTACCAGAAAAAGTTTGTTCGCCGATAGTGGCTTCAATACCATAACGACTAATTGAAGTCTCTACCAATGCTTGAGCAAGCAATAAGTATTCATCACCAATATCAACCAATACATAATTTAGCTCTGGATGAAGTGCTACGGCTTCATTAGCAGGCAATGTCCAAGGTGTTGTTGTCCAAATAACCACTGAAACTGGCTTATTCATATTAAAAACTGAATCATCAATGATTCTAAATTTAACGTCAATCGCCTCTGATTGATTATCTTTATACTCAACCTCTGTCTCTGCTAAAGCAGAACCACACTCAGTACACCAATGTACGGGCTTGTAGCCTTTAGATACATGACCATTTTTAACAATTCGACCTAGAGCACGAACAATATCAGATTCATATTGAAAATCTTTGGTTAAATATGGATTATCCCAATCACTCAAAATACCTAAGCGTTGGAAGTCTTGCTTTTGTTTGAGCACTTGTTGGTCAGCATATTTTCTGCATTTTGACCTAAATGTGCTAGCATCAATTTTAACACCTACTTTGCCGTATTTTTTTTCAACATTAAACTCAATTGGCAAGCCATGACAGTCCCAACCTGGAACGTACGGTGCATCAAAACCTGATAAAGATTTTGATTTGACAATCATATCTTTTAAAACTTTATTGACTGTATGACCAATATGAATATCGCCATTCGCATAAGGAGGACCATCGTGTAAAACAAACTTTGGTTTGCCTTGATTCTGCTGACGAATTTGATCATAAAGCCCATCATTTTGCCATTTTTTCAAAAACCCACCTTCACGATTAGCAAGATTTGCCTTCATGGGAAATTGGGTGGCTGGAAGATTTAAACTAGATTTATAATCAGACATTTAATTCTTAAAAAAATAAAGATTAAACTTTCAATTATACATGATAGAGCTGTTTTTTAAAAACGACAATTCATCGCTAAAAGATAAAAACAACATTTTTTAAAACTAAAAGAAAAACACTATCTATATTAATTTAATGATTGGTATGTGAATTTTTTTAATTGAATAATAAGTTCATTCTACCACAAACCTTAAAATACAAAAATATTTGAATGTTTTGTTTAAAACTAAGATTTAGTTTTAAACATTTTCATAAAAAAGAACAATAAAAACGAGGTAATTGCCAAGCTAACCATCAATAAAAATTTATGCCAGTAATTGATTTGCATCAGGTTTTTACAAAAAAAATAGGATTGTTATCGTTCTACAATATCAAGCAATAACTTCACTTGCCTAGGTTTTAAATAATCATATTGATTAGCCTTAAGATTATTAGGAAGACGAATCTCACCAAAACGAATACGGATAAGACGTGATACTTTAAACCCTAATTCTTCCCATAAACGTCTAACCTCATGCTTTCTTCCCTCTTTAAGTACGACTTTATACCAGCGATTAGCACCTTGACCGCCACCAAATATTATTTGGCTAAACTTAGCAAAGCCATCATCAAGCTTAACGCCTTGAGTCAATTTTTTTAAATCCTCATCCTCAACCTGACCCAACACCCTAACAGCATATTCCCTATCAATTTGCGAGCTAGGATGCATGAGCTTGTTAGCTAAATCGCCATTATTCGTAAAAAGTAATAACCCAGAAGTGTTCAAATCAAGGCGCCCTACCATAACCCAGCGTGACTCTTTAGGTAATAAACTATAAACACTTTTTCGCCCTTTGTCATCTAAATTAGAACAAATAACACCTGCTTGCTTATTCAAAATAATCACTTTTATTTCTTGTTCAAGATAACGACTTAAATCAATTTTCTGCCCATCAATCTTAACACAGTCGGTTATTTCAGCATTGTCACCAATGCTGGCAGTTTTATTATCAACTTCAATACGTCCTTGTTCAATTAAATGTTCTGCCCAACGACGAGAGCCATAACCAGCATTGGCAATAAGTTTTTGTAACCTATCAGCCATGATTAATAATTAATGCCCATTGCTTTTCGAACCTCTATCATGGTTTCTTTGGCGACACTTCTAGCTTTTTCAGAACCTTCAAAAATAATTTGCTTAATAAGCCCTGGGTCTGCCTGATATTTAGCAATACGCTCTTGTATAGGAGTTAATTCCTCTTCAATGGCATTAATAATAGGCTGTTTACATTCTACACAACCTATTTTCGCTTTAGTACAGCCTTCCACCACCCAATCACAAGTTGATTTATTTGAATACACTTTGTGTAATTGCCATACTAGGCATTTTTGTGGATTGCCTATATCGGTTAGTTTAATTCTAGCAGGGTCAGTTGGCATGTGCTTAATCTTGGCTCGTATTTGCTCAGCAGTATCCCGCAAGGAAATCGTATTACCATAAGATTTACTCATTTTCTGACCATCCAGACCTGGCATTTTTGAAGCTTTTGTTAGTAATGATTCAGGTTCAGGCAAAACAATCTTGCCCACGCCTTCAATATAACCTAAAAGCCGTTCTCTATCACCCAGAGTAATATTTTGTTGTTGCTGTAGCAGTGCTTGCGCCTTTATTAAAGCATCATCATTACCTATTTCTTGATAGACTTTACGCAATGAGCGGTACAATTTAGCTTGTTTTTTACCCATTTTACTAATGGCAATTTCAGCCTTTTCTTCAAAATCAACTTCACGACCATAAAGATAATTAAAACGCCTAGCCACTTCACGTGTCAGCTCAATGTGTGCCACTTGATCTTCACCGACTGGTACAAGTCCTGCTTTATAAATTAAGATGTCTGCACTTTGCAATAAAGGATAACCCAAAAATCCATAAGTTGCTAAATCTTTAGTACTTAATTTAAGCTGTTGATCCTTATATGAGGGTACACGCTCCAACCAACTTAAAGGCGTTAACATGGAAAGTAACAGGTGTAGTTCTGCATGCTCAGGCACCTTAGATTGTACAAAAATTGTTGAAGTGTTTGGGTTAATACCTACAGACAACCAGTCAACTACCATTTTCATGACGTTAGTATTTAAATCTATCTTATCTGAATAATGCGTAGTAAATGTATGCCAATCAGCCACAAAAAAGTAAGAATCATATTCATTTTGTAGTGCTAGCCAATTTTTCAAAACACCGTAATAATGACCCAAATGAAGTTGGCCCGTAGGTCGCATGCCTGATAAAACTCGTTTGTCTTGCATTGTGTCTTGATTTAAAATTAAATGAGTGAATTATACCAAGGTTGAATGTAAGACTTTATATGTTTGTGCATAGCTAGATAAGCCCTCTAACACTAAATTTTGATGAAGTTTAACCTGATAATGAAGTTTTAATGCAATTATTTTAGCATCGCCACATGTTAGTACAACAATTAAATCACTGTAATTATCCAAATGTTGCTCAATTTGTGTATTAATAGCGCCCATCAGCATCTGGCTTGTACCAAATATCCAGCCTTCTTGAGTATTGTTTGCAGTTAAGCTTAAAGATAGTTGTTGAACACCGCTAGAAAATTGAGAAAAACTATGTCTTAATACACTCAAACCAGGCATAATAAGCCCTCCTTGATGTTTGCCATTAGCTAATACTAAGTCAAAAGTCAAAGCAGTGCCTGCATCAATAATTAGCAAATTTTGTTTGGGATAACGTTCAATACTAGCCAGCATTGCCAACCAACGGTCAGAACCCAATGTAGACGGAATTTGATAGCCACATTCTAAAGATTTAAACATACGCTCAGTCTTAACAAAATGCACATTATTAAGCCCGTTTAATATATGACAATCACCCACACAACTAACAAAAATTTCATCTGCTTTTGGTAATTCAGTTATATTGAATTCTTTAATAAGTGCTGAATTAGTTTCATCATTCAAGCGCCATTTTATAGCAGTATTACCAATATCAACTAATAAACATAACTCAGACTGGCACATCAAATAAAGTACCGTTCATTAATAAATGTGCACCAATACTTGCACCATAACCCAGTGCAATCACGCCCGTCCACCTAAGATGTGAGCCAAACGTATAAAGTCCTTTTGATTGGCCCATTAGTGCCACTCCTGCAGCAGAGCCCACTGAAAGCAAACTACCACCCACTCCTATTGTGAGTGTTACTAACAACCAATGACCTAATGACATATCAGGATTCATGCTTAATACCGCAAACATCACTGGGATATTATCGACAATAGCAGACAATACGCCCACCAAAATATTGGAATAAGTTGCCCCTAAGGATAAATACATGGTCTCAGAAGTAAGCGCCAGATAACCCATAAAACCTAATCCACCAACACTTAAAATCACCCCAAAGAAAAATAACAAAGTATCCCACTCTGCATTTGCTACTTTTTTAAACACATCAAATCCATCTTGTTGCAATTTACGTTCAGATTTACGAATAAAATAAGCAGCAATCATAAGATAACTCAAACCAGTCATCATGCCCATTGCTGGTGGTAAATGTAGAAAATTATGAAAACTAACTGCGGTAATAATGGTAATAATAAAGAGAACAACAATGGCAATACCACCCAATTTAATATCAACTTTGCTTTGACTGACCGTGGCTACCTCGTTTTTAATAGAAAAATGCATGATAGCGGCTGGCACAACAAAATTAATCAATGATGGCACTAGCAAACTAAAAAATTGCGAAAACTCAACAATACCCTTTTGCCATACCATAAGCGTTGTAATATCACCAAATGGACTAAACGCACCACCTGCATTGGCAGCCACAACAATATTAATAAAAGCAATAGATACAAAACGTGGATTACCCACACCTACTGCTAACACAACTGCGCCCATAATAAGCGCTGTGGTTAAATTATCAGCAATTGGAGAAATAAAGAAAGCCAAAAACCCTGTTAGCCAAAAAAGTTGTCTAAAAGTTAAGCCTTTATTAACCAGCCAAACTTTAAGCGCTTCAAATATTTGTCTTTCACGCATGGCTTCAATGTAAGTCATCGCCACTAACAAGAATAAAAACAACTCTGAATATTCTAATATATTATGTCTAAGCGCTACTTCAGCAGAATGTGGTAAACCTTGACTGGAATAAACCCAGCCAATTAACCCCCAAATAATACCCGCCACCAAGATAACAGGCTTGGATTTTCTAAAATGAGTAAATTCTTCCACCATTACCAGAATATAAGCCAACACAAACAACATAAGTGCCATATAACCTACCCAATGACTGGTTAGGTCTAAGGTTGAAAACGGCTCACTAGTTGCAAAAGCGCTCATGGGTAAAAGTGTTAACAACTTAAATAACTTAATCATTTTTAATCCTTTTTAATCCTTTTTAATCCTTTTTAATTTAGCATAGTTACATGTAATTTCACTATCTTGATATTTAACTTCAATCGTTGCTAAATACCTTAATTTGTCAGCTAATTTTACACAACGTACTACAATACCTGATGCTTTTGCTGATTTTGAGCCAAGTGCAATCAATTTGTCGCCCACATTAAGCACTTGCTCACATTCAAATAACCGCATACATCGTTTTGGCTTACCCAAGTAATGTAAACGTGCAACCACTTCTTGCCCAGGATAACAGCCCTTTGAAAAACTAACCCCAACTTCATCAATGTCTAAATTTAACTCTTGTGGCACAAACTTTTCACTAGTTATTAAATACACTTCAGGATGTTTCATCACATCAATCGGTGGATTAATATTTAAAGTAGCTTGTTTTATTTCAACATTTGCCATTAATATAAACATATTAAGGTGCTTTAGTACCTTTTTTTGTAAACTATTAGGAAAATTCAAATAAAAATTATCTTTAACTTTGGTAACCCAAAATAAAGCAATTACTTTACCCTGATGTTGACAATAAGCATTTAATTGCCATTCATTCTCTTCAATAATAGCAATATTATTACTTAACTGTCCTTGCAGAAAACTCTGTGCATCTACACCACTTATTTTTAAAGTTACTCTGTTTTTAATGTTTTTAATGTTTTTAATGTTTTTATGAAAAAGAGAAATAAAAAACCCTTAGTCTTCAAATAAGAGACTAAGGGTTTTAACCTTAACTTAAACTCCTAAAAATCTAAGTTAGATTTTTGCAGCTTTAATTAAAACTTAACATCAAGTCTAAGACCTTTGTTAGCAGCATTAAGATTACGAGCCTCAACACCAGAAAGCTTAGCAATATTAGCTGTAAAAGTAGCGCCACCTACAGAACGACTAATAATTAACTCTGTACCTGTCACTTCATCAATAGTACCATAAGTATTTTTAGTAATTATAGCTTTAACTGTATTACCTGCTAACTTAGTACTAACTGCAACACCTAAGATTTTAGTAAAGTCACCAACGTTAACAGTAGCTGTTGCTGTACCACCACGAGCACCTTTACCGATTAACATAGAACCTAATGGTGTAAACTTGTCATTGTTCTCAACAAAAGCACTATATACAACGTCATTTCTAATTTGTGCTACATCCCACTTAAAGTTATTTACCTTACCACCAATGCGAACGAAAGTTGTATCGTTTTTAACTTCTGTTTTATCGATCCAGCGCTCAACTTCAACTGAAATATCTCTAAATATACCTTTAAGAGTTATATCTGTAAAATCTTTAGGGTTGTGCACTAAACCGATTGTAACTGGACCAACTTTGCCAGAAGTACTTATATTAGTGTTGTTGTCACGACCAAGACTATTAGAACCGTCACCAGTATACATGCCAACTTTCCAATTGCCAATTTTAGTTGATGCGGCAAATGAATTTGGTTTACTTCTACTTGAAAAACGTGCACCTAAACCAATTGTACCCCAGTAGTCACCAGCTTTAATATTAACAGGACCTACTTTAGTTGTAACATACAGACTATCCATGTGAAGACCTCTATTTTTATCTATTTCCTTAGGTTCTTCATTTACACGAGTTTGACTACCATTACGAATAACTGCAGTAATTTTAGTATCACCAGTAGAACCAACTACCTTTAAACGAACGCCTTGGCTATCGTGATTTTTATTAACACCAATATTAGCTAGTCCAATTTTTCGTGAAGCAAAAGATACATAAGAATCACCTGTAATTGAAACATCTGCTGTAGCAGCTATTGACATTGTTGCTGCAACAGCAGCAATTAATAATTGTTTTTTCATTTTTTGTCTCCAAAAATTTAAAAATTATGCCAAAAGAAATTTTCAGCTTTTAGCTTTCATTACTTCGCATTACTACAAAGATGTGATAAATTATACGCATTTATTTTAAATAGTCAAGTTTTTTGTAAAAAAAATACAAAAATTGTAAAAATACTACAAAAATATGAATTTTACTTGTTTTAAAATGCTTTAAATCCTTCTATAACTAAGCCTAAATTCTTTTTGTTAAAAATACAACAGATAGACACTAATTAAAAAATAGCTAAAACTGAGGTTTTACTCTATTTTTTGTAATCTACGATTTATTTTAGTGCCATGCAAGCATGGTTAATAACATTGGAATGGATAAAATAACATTAACGCTTGATGCCAATGCTGCATTTTTCTTTGCTATTACAATTTCTTCTGCAGTTGCCTCTTTCATGCATAAAATCTTTTGCTGATTTGGCCAAATGATAAACCAAACATTAAATGCCATGATGGTGCCCATCCATGCGCCAATACCAATAACTTGATAACCCTGTGCAAGAGTAAACGCTCCAATAATACCGTCCATGCCACGAGATTGTAGTACTAATAATACCAAACCTAAAATCCAAGTGGTTACTGCTGCCATGCGAAACCACAATAAAGCACGAGGCGCAATATATTTTCCAATGGCTGCTGTCCCAGGGCCATCAGTATCGGCTAGCGCTTGAACCATACCTGGCCCTTGAACAAAGTTAAAATAATAAAGCAAACCAATCCAAACAATACCTGCCAATACATGTAGCCACACGCTAAAAGCATAATGCTGATTAATAATGACATCCATGCCTACAAAATAAACCACAATCGCAGTAGTAACAAAACCAAGTATTATTTTACACTGAACTAAATTGATACGATCAAACATATTTCTCTCCATAGTTGTTAAAGTTGATTATTATAATAGGGTATTTTTTTGATATGTGTTAATTTTTAACCTTTTTATATGCCTGAACTTCCAGAAGTAGAAATCACTAAACGTGGGCTTGTACCTTTAATTATCAATCAAGAAGTGAGCCGAGTAATACTACATAGAGAAAATTTGCGTTGGGCTATACCTAAAAATTTAATAACAATATTGGCTAATCAAAAAATTAAGACAATTAAGCGTCGTGCTAAATACTTATTGATTAAATTTGAGGCGGGTACGTTAATTATCCATTTAGGTATGAGTGGCTCAATTAAGGTGGTTGATATTAAAACACCACTACTCAAGCATGAACATTTTGAATTACAATTTAACAATGGTACAAGTATGCGCTTGAATGACCCGAGACGTTTTGGTGCAGTGCTGTTTTCAAAAGATGGATCGCACAAATTACTAGACTCATTAGGGGTTGAGCCCTTGGAAGCGGTATTTAATAATGGGTATTTATATCAAAAATCACGAAACAAACGGAAAAATATCAAGGATTTTATTATGGATAGTAAAATCGTAGTTGGTGTTGGTAATATCTATGCTTGTGAGAGTTTGTTTATGGCGAGTATTAATCCGCAACGTAAAGCAGGTAACGTGTCTAAGACTCGATATAAAATCTTGACTCAATGTATTAAGGATATTTTGACTCAGGCCATTAAAGCAGGCGGCACAACCTTGCAAGATTTTTCTCAAGTTGATGGTAATCCTGGATATTTCACACAGACTTTGTCTGTGTATGGTTGTGAAAATAAAACATGTCATTTTTGCAAGAGTAAAATAATTAAAATTGTACAAAACCAACGATCCACATTCTATTGTAGAAAATGTCAGACTTAGATACGCCACAAAAACTATTTCAAACAAATTGCTCAACCAACTCTGAGCCATTTGCACTGCAAAATTTAGGCAACTATATGACGCCAGAATTTAGTGAAAATTGCATTGTTATTATTGATCCTAGCATACAAATTCATAATCGTGCTTACGCTGTTGTACGTTTTGATGATGAACTATATTTTCGTCAGTATATTGAACGTGGCTCAAATAAATTTTTGATTTGTTTAAATACTCAACATGATGACATTGAACTCAAAGGAGAGTTTGAAATCATAGGCTGTGTAGTGCAACAAAAACAGCGCAAACAAAAACCACGGCATTATTACCACCTTAATCCATTTACTAAGGAGATGGATTTTTACGCAAGTGGAAAACTCAGATAACAAAGGACAATAATCATGAAAAATAAAATACATTTAACATTTAGCATTGTTATGTCATTGTTTATGGTTACTAATCTTAATATTGTCTAGACTGAGAAAATCATTGACAAGTGGTTGTCTAGTTTTACTATTGTTTAGACTGTTGCCTTTCCACTATTATATATTTTTTGCCCATATTTAAAAAAATTATTATTAAGTCAACACATCCAAATAAAATACGCCATTTTGTCGATAGGAAAAATAATCTTTTTTTCTGTTCAACGGTACATTGGTTTCCGCCACTGATTGTCTTAATACCTAAATCATTAAGAATAATGTCTGTAGCTTGATAGATGTTCAGATGGAATTTTTCGCCTGTTTAAATGAGTGCTGCATTTAATTTTTTATCCTTGGTAATAAATCGTTCAAATACTTCCTTACTCATTTCAAGGTTTTTTGATGAAATTGCTGCACTAAAATGTATTAATAAATTACGCTCATCAAACTGCATGAGTAACACCAATTTGTGTGCCTAATTGATTAAAGGCAAAAATTGGCAAACAATCTGCTGTCATCACTACGCAAACCATACCTTTTTTGCAAGTAATAATGGCGTCTCCTTCATAATCATTAGACTGGACATATTAGAATGCGTTTGATTCAGCCATTTGGTACGTTAGGTAAGTTAAAATACGTCATCAGTAGTATCGGCGTTACGAGATTAAAATTATCATAATAACTAACACTCGCGTCATCTTCTAGATATCACGGGTTTGAAAACAACTTAACACTTAGTTTGCATCAAATTTAGCCAATACTTGCAATAAATCTTGCATGTCTTGCGGCAATGGTACTTTCCATGACATTAATTCAGTAGATGTTGGGTGAATTAGGGTGAGTTTTTTGGCATGAAGAGTTTGACGATTAAAATTTTTAAGTGAGTTTTTTAATTGCTTGTCTGCTTTTTTTGGAAAACGAATTTTACCACCATACATCGGGTCAGCAATCAGCGGATGTCCAATAAATGATAGGTGCACTCGAATTTGATGAGTGCGTCCTGTTTCTAACATTACCTTAACGTGAGTGTGGTGTGCAAAACGTTCAATAACGCGATAATGAGTAAGTGCATCTTTACCACTCTCAGTCACTGTTTGTCTAATTCTATCTTTAGGGTCACGTCCTATTGGCTTATCAACTGTGCCGCCAGAAATCATATGACCATAGACAATGGCTGAATATTCTCGTGAAATACTATGGGTTTGTAATTGTCTAGTTAAATACTTTTGTGCATATTCACTACGCGCAACGACCATCAATCCTGAAGTGTTTTTGTCCAAACGATGAACAATGCCAGCTCGATCAAGATTAGCTAAAGATGAATCATAATGTAATAATGCATTGGCGAGCGTTCCTGTCCAATTACTTACACCAGGGTGTGTTACCAAGTTTACTGGCTTATTAACAATAATAATCGCTTCATCTTCATACACCACATCAATGACAATATCTTGCGCTAGCCATGCATTGGTTTTTTCAATTTTTATTGATAAAGTAATCACTTCACCACCTAAAACTTTTTCCTTAGGTTTAAAAGTTTTATGATGAATTAAGGCATCACCAGATTTTATCCAATAGGTGATTTTAACACGTGAATAATTAGGTAACATTTGTGCCATTGCAGCATCAATACGCTGACCAATGAAGCGATTTGGAATAATAACACTTAACAAACTCATGTTGATTTAGTACTTACATGGATATAAAATAACGTCGCGTAAGAGATTTGAACTCCTGTTATTAGGATGAAATCCTAATGTCCTGGGCCAGACTAGACGAACGCGACAAAGGTATTTTAATTGAGAACTTTAAGTAAATAAACTAAATATTTTACAAGTAGATAAAAAAATGGCATCGCCTAGGAGAATCGAACTCCTCTTACCAGGATGAAAACCTGGTGTCCTAACCGATAGACGAAGGCGACATAAAATTTACATCAAGACAATGGTGGAGCTAAGCGGGATCGAACCGCTGACCTCGACACTGCCAGTGTCGTGCTCTCCCAGCTGAGCTATAGCCCCACAAAACACACCACCAAATTACTGACTTGTCAGCAAAAAACGTAAATTATAATCTCTAAGTTGAATTAGTCAAGATATAATTGGTAAAATAACATCATGGACATACAAATTTTTAAAGAAAAAGGTTACACACTAGAGATTCTCTATTGCATCGGTGTTTTAGAAGACTCTATTCACTTTATCTTCGACCATAACACAAAAACCTGTGCCATTGTTGATCCAGCATGGGATGCACCTTTGTTTATTCAGCGGATACACAATAAAGGTTACATACTCACTGATATTTGGCTAACTCATTGGCACTTTGACCATACCAATGCTGTTGATGAAATTGTAAAAGCAACAGGCGCTAAAATAACAGTGGGTGTTAATGAAGTACCCTATTTGCAAATTGATAGCTTGCCTGAAACTGTTGATAATAACGACACTATTTTTATCGGTAATACACCAGCTAAAATTATCAACACACCAGGACACAGTGCTGGTGGTATCTGTTATTTACTAGATGGGCATATTATTGCCGGTGATACTTTGTTTGTTTATGGGGCGGGTCATTGTTCATTGCCTGGTGGCAATATTAATGAATTGTTCCATTCCATGCAAAAACTCAAGCGCATTGATGATAATGTAATGCTACATTGTGGACATGATTATGGCTCAAGAGTTAACACAACAATGGGTGAGCAAAAACAAGGAAATGCTTTTTTATTGATTGATAACGAAGCCGATTTTTTAAATTATGTTAACAGCATGCAACAAGGAAAAATTCCTTATCCCACAGATGCTGTCACCCAAACAGAAATTAAGGCTATGTTATGAGCATTGCAAAAGAGCCTAGATTTAAAATGATTAGCTTTTTTGGCGGCTCGTTTGATCCAATTCATTATGGACATTTAAAAAATGCCACTCAACTTAAAACTGAACTAGGATTATCAAAATTATTTTTAATGCCTTGCGCTAAACCTGTACATAAAAAGCAGCTTAATTTTAATGTTAATCAACGTATGGATATGTTGCGCTTGGCTGTTGAAGAATTTAATACACTTTCAATAGATACTAGAGAAGTTAACCACAATAGAGACTCATACACCATTGACTCACTCAAACACATTCAATCAGACTATCAAAATGACTCTATTTGTTTAATCATGGGGGTGGATAGTTTTAATACGCTGAGCAGTTGGAAAGCATATCAAGTTTTTTATCAATATTGCCACCTAGTAGTAATTGCCAGAGCTGATACTTTTACACATCAAGAAAAATATGGTTTTAAATTAACTAGTACAGTTGGTGACTTAGCAAAACAAAAGACTGGATTTGTCTTTTTTGCAAATAATCAAATACTTGATATTTCTTCAAGTGCTATTCACGATATTCTTTTAAACATCCTACAAAGGCGTATAAATACCACCTTGAGTAATAAAATACGCGACCAACAAAACTTATCTAAACTATTACCAAAATCTATCATTGATTATATTGACACCTTATGAATTTAAAACAACAATTAAAAACCGTTACCGACACCATTGAAAAATTAAAAGGCGAAGATATTGTCACCTTAAAAATTTTAGAACAAAGTGCTGATATTGAAGCTATTGTTATTGCCACAGGTAGATCCATTCAACATGTACGTGGCATCTCCAATAATCTTAAAATTGAGGCCAAGCGTCTTAATATGAAAATGCTAGGTATTGAAGGCATTCAGACTGGGTATTGGGTGTTGATAGACTTAGCAGAGGTTGTAGTTCATGTGATGACGGGAAAAACCAGGGAATTTTATAAATTAGAAAAACTTTGGTCAGAATTAAAAAACACTTAATATAAAAATAAACCTAATTATAATTGGTAAAAAAATGCTAGACTAGATACAAACAAGAATTCATCATTATAAAAAACAATTACTTACTCGCCTTTCTTAGTTTTAACTTGATTACTTTTGAACCGTCAAAAATAGTAGTAAATTAAAGAATTAGAAGGTGAATTACTTGTTAAAACTATAGAAAGCTCTAATTTAATCATCGCATTTGATGAGTGTGTCAAGCAACACAACACTAAATCTATGACTCATTTTTTATTAAATTGACAAAAAATAGCAATAATGTTGCTAATTGATAGCGCTGATGAATTGAGAGAGTTGATCAAAAATATTACTCATCAATTATGGAATTATCCAATGCAAGACTACTAGAGAAAATTTATCCTACCCGTTCATTACTTACTAAGCATCCTTATAACAAGGAATAATACAACAATCAATCGAGGAATTATGAAACTAGAACTGATCAGCTTTAAACTTTGTCCATTTGCACAATGCGCTATTATTTTACTAAATAAACAAAAACTTGACTTTGAATTAAATCATATCAATCCAATGAATCCGCCTAATTGGTTTAAGCAGATTTCCCCAACTGAACAAGTACCTTTGTTAAAAGTAGATGAAAGAATTATTTTTGAATCTTCTGTGATTACTGAATTTATTAATGATATTAGTAAAACTAATCTACACCCTAGCGATCCTATTCAAAAAGCTGAAAATCGTTCATGGATTCAATTTTCATCAACCCTATTTGATAATTTATTTGGCATAGTAACAGGTGATGAAGAAAAATTTCATACATCAAAAAAATCTTTGTTTGACAAACTAGCCAAAGTTGAAGTTGTTAAAAACAATACTAAGTTTTTTAATGGTAATAATTTTTCAATCATTGATGCAGCCTTTGCGCCAATATTTATGCGTCTAAACTGGATTAATGAATTTACCAATAATATCTTATCACTTAATGAGTTTAAACATCTAAGTACTTGGAGTAAAGAGTTATTACAAGTAGATGTGGTTAAAAATTCAGTGGTTGAGAGACTAAATGATGTCTATTATTCCAACATTGAAGCACGTGAAGGCCATCTATTAACCCTACTTATTGACTAAAGCCTTACAACTAAGCAAGATTTTTTTAAAGAATAGATAAAACATTTTCAGGTGGACGACCGATAACAACACCTTTACTTGTTCTTACAATGGGTCGTTCAATTAATTTTGGGGTTTTGATCATGGAATTAATTAATTGATTTTCAGTTAAAGCTTCATCATCTAAACCTTGTTCTTTGTACTCAGGCTCTCCTTTACGCATGAGTGATCTGGCTTCAAGATTTAAATCAGTTAATAATTGCTTGAGTTCGTTACTGGTGGGTGGATTTTCTAAATATTTAATTATCTCAAAATCAACATTTTTTTGTTCTAAAATAGTTAACATTGCTCTTGATTTAGAACATCTTGGATTGTGATAAATAACTGTACTCATGACTAAATAAATATGACAAAAAATCTCATTATACCCCCAAGGCTCGCATTTCAATTAGGCAATAAAATTGCTAAAATTGGTTTTATATGCTCGCTATTTTTAGCTTTTAATGTTGCTCAGGCAATCAGCATTGATGACATGTGGCAAAAAGAAAGAAAAATCAAAGTGCCTGATTTTTCTCTAACCGACCTTAACGGCAATATACACACTAATAAATCCACTCTGGGTAAATATTTAGTAGTTAATTTTTGGGCAACTTGGTGTCCACCTTGTTTAAAAGAAATTCCAGATTTTGTTAAGTTTTATGAAAAAAATAAGGACAAAGTTCTTATTTTAGGACTTGATTATGAACAGGCTGGCAAAGCAGCTATTATTGAGTTCACTGATACATTTATGGTAAATTATCCCATCATCCTTTTTGACGATAAAAACTACGCTCAATTCAAAAAATTTGACGAAATACTTGGCATGCCAACGACTTATATCTATGGACCAAACGGAAATTTAGTTGATTATCAAATGGGTGAAATGGATATGATGGCTTTAGAAAAGGCCATTTCAAAGTAACCAATCTTTAGAATGATTACCATTATCACGTACCAACTTAGGTACCAGATATCCACTTAAGTTGTTTTTTAATTGCTGATGCAGTTGAATGGCATCGTCATCTTTAACTAAAAAATCTTGTGCACCCTGAACTTTATCCAACATGTGTAAATAATAGGGTAATATGCCCAAATCAAACAACTTCAAACAAAGCTCTGTCAATATTTTTATTGAATCATTCACGCCTTTTAATAAAACTGATTGATTGAGTAAAGTAACGCCACTTAGTTTGGTTATTTTTTGTGCAAATTTCACAGACAACTCTTGCGCATGATTTGTGTGCAAGACTATGACAACATTTAATCTTGATTGGTTAAGTGTATCTGCTAATTTGTCAGTTATTCTACTAGGCATCACAACAATACTGCGCGTGTGAATACGTAGTGTTTTTATGTGTGCAATATTTGCAATATTATCAATCAATATGCTAAGTTTATCGTCACTCAAACTCAGCAGATCACCGCCACTTAATATTACTTCATTGATTTTTACATCATTAACAATATAATTTTGCACCTCATTCCAATTGCTGATAGCATCATGCTCAGAATAGTTAAAGTTTTGTCTAAAACAATATTGGCAATGAATAGCGCAAACTTGTGAAGTAATTAATAACACTCTATTTGGATATTTATGAATAAGCCCAGCCACAGGAGAGTATTTTTCTTCTTCTAGTGGCAACAAACTAAAATTTTCGCTTTTTGATAAAACTTTAGAACTGATAACTTGTCTTAGCAAGGGGTCATTCTTGTTACTTTTATCAATCAATTGTGCAAATTCTAAGGGAATTTTAATAGGAAAATCTTGGTCTTTAAATGCTTCTATTTTAAAAAAATCGTTACTTTGATTAGCGCCTTTAAGGGTATATCTCGCATAATATTGCCAGTTATCTTTCATCATAGTTATTAGCGGGGCATAAAAACTCCGATAACAGAGTTTTTATAAGTGTTTTAATATCTAGCAGAAATTAGTAAAGTTAGCATCTGTATGCTCTTTACCATCTTCATAGCCTGACTCCCATTCATCAGTAATTCTTTGTTCTTCAATTTCAGGATTATTTAAAAAACCTGCAACCCAACCTTGAATATAGTTATCATTTACACCCATCTCTTCCATTTTTTTAACGCCTTCATAGTAAGTCATTGCTGATACTCCTTAATAGTATTTATAATTTTGTTTACTTATATCAGCCCATCTTTTAAACCGATATAAGAGAAAGATAATATTATAACCATTTAATTCCAAGACAAGAAAAAAATAATGAATTTATCCGAAATAACAAACGACCTAAATGACAAACAATGCCAATCAGTCACATTCAATAATGAAAAAAATGCTTTAATACTAGCAGGTGCAGGTAGTGGTAAAACTAGAGTTTTAACCCATAGAATTGCCTATTTAATTACACAAAAAGATATTCGTATTGATGCCATTTTAGCAGTTACTTTTACCAATAAAGCTGCTACTGAAATGCGTGAAAGGCTAAGTACTTTATTAAGGCGCCCTATTCAAAGTATGTGGATGGGAACATTTCATAGCTTGGCACACCGATTATTACGCACTCATTACGAAAAGTCTAAGTTGACTTCTGGATTTCAAATTTTAGATGCACAAGACCAGTTTCGTATTGTCAAACGTCTAATGAAAGAAAATAGCATTGATGAATCTAAGTTTCCCATTAAAAAAGTGCAGTGGTTTATTAATAATCAAAAAAACGAAGATATTCGCGCACAAGATATTGACCCTGATTATAACTATTTTATTAAAAAAAATCTTGAAGTGTTTGAACTTTATGAAGCGTATTGCCAAGAAAACGACTTAATTGATTTTGCAGAACTACTGATACGTAGTTATGAGTTGTTAAAAAATAACACAGACTTGCTTAATCATTATCAAGCGCGCTTTGAGCATATTTTAGTGGATGAGTTTCAAGATACCAATACGGTGCAGTACAAATGGATTAAATTATTGTTTAATGGTCATAATAAAATATTTTGTGTGGGCGATGATGATCAATCTATTTATGGATGGCGCGGTGCAAAAATTGAAAATATTACCAAACTATGCACAGACTTTACTCCCATTGAAACCATCCGCTTAAAACAAAATTATCGTTCAACTGGTAATATTCTAAACGCCTCTAATGCCTTGATTACTCATAACGTCAATCGTATGGGTAAATCTCTTTGGACTGATGCTGGTAATGGTGAATTGATTGATGTCTATGAAGCGCGAACTGAAACGGATGAGGCGAACTATGTTATCAGCAATATTCAAAAATTAATCACTAATGGTGCATCGCCCAGTGATTGCTCTATTTTGTACCGATTTAATGCTCAATCTCGTATCTTTGAAGAGGCACTAATAAAATACAATATTCCTTATATTATCTATGGTGGTTTAAAATTTTTTGAGTATACCGAGATTAAAGACGCTTTAAGTTATTTACGTTTAATAGAGAACTCGGCTGATAATGTTGCCTTTGAACGCGTAGTTAATTTTCCAACTCGCGGTATTGGCAATGTAACGGTTAAAAAAATACGTACATTTGCACAAGACAACCACACCAGTCTTTTTCAAGCAGCCATACAAATATCATCCATCCTGCCAACTCGCGCTGCCAATGCATTAAGTAGCTTTATTAATCTAATTAAGCAAATAACAGACGACACAAAGCACCTAAATTTATCTGAAAAAGTAACTAACTTGCTTAATACATCAGGATTAATTATGCATTATTCTAATGATAAAATCGGCAGTAAAAAAGAAAATCTAAAAAAGTTAATCACCATAACGAAACAATACAACCATGAACAAGATAATAAGATGAGCGAAGTTATGGGATTTATTTCTTTAACATCGCTAGATTCTAGTGGCAATACCAATGCGTCTATTAACCAAAATGTACAACTCATGACTATACATTCAGCTAAAGGTCTAGAGTTTCCCTGTGTATTTTTGGTTGGCATGGAAGAAGACCTATTCCCTTCTAGACAAAGTAAGAATGAACCTCATTTAACGGATGAAGAAAGACGATTATGCTACGTGGGTATGACTCGCGCTATGAAAAAACTATCACTCTCTTATGCCATTAAACGCTTTTTGTACGGACAATCTTTATACGCTTATCCTTCACGTTTTTTAAACGAAATTCCAAGTAAATATTTAAATAAGATTAAAGCTAAATTTGGTGCAACAATACAGAATTACAATGATGACAATACTTTTAATAAAAATATTACACCAAAATCTGATGACCAAATATCTATTGGCGCTTTGGTTAAACATGCCAAATTTGGATTAGGTACAGTGCTAAATTTTGAAGGGCAAGGCGATTCTACTAGAGTGCAAATAAAATTTAAGCAAGTGGGTACAAAATGGCTGATTAATTCATATGCTAATTTAGAATTTATTTAAACTGTAAGAATAAAATTAACAGTAATTACATTGTTTTTAATTCAAGCTTTTTTCAAATCATCAACTGAAAAACTTTGCACAACCTGTTCATCAGTATAAACAGGCTTCATCCTAGTGTGCGTACCTAAGGATTTTTCAATAGCGATTTGTCTACTAGTTACGATATCTAAACAATCGGTTATCATTTTTTGCGTTACTTGGCTAAGTGGGTGTTTTAATCCTGGTTTGGTCATGGTGTCTTTAGCAACAGCAATAAGGGTTTTTCTGACTGCGCCTAGAAGCTTAATTTCAAAATTTTGTGTGTTGTCATTGTTCATAATAAATCTCTAATGCTTGCTAAATGTTGTTGATGGTTAATTTTATCTGATTTAAACTTATAAAAACCTTGCATTGATTGTAATTTTTTACTCACGCCCCAATCTTTATCAATGATTTGTGCAACAAATTCTGGATGGTTGCATATAAGTACCATGTCACAACCGCTATCTAATGATGTTTTCACTCTATTGGTTATATCTTTAATGAAATGTGCACTCTGCATAGATAAATCATCACTAAAAATAACACCTTTAAATTTGAGTTGATTTTGCAAAATATCTTTAATCCACTTAGAGGAGAATCCTGCTATTTTGTCATCTACTTGAGTATAAACAACATGAGCATACATGAGCGCATCAAGTCCATGGTTAATTAATCTCTTAAAGGGTTTCATATCTTGTAACAAATCACTCATTGGTCTATCATCTATTGGCAAGTCAATGTGTGAATCTGCCGTAACAAATCCATGCCCTGGAAAATGCTTGCCAACACATTTCATACCCGCTTTGTGCATGCCACTAATTAAACTGCCTGCTAATTTTACAATCACATCAGGATTAGAATGAAAAGCTCTGTCGCCAATCACTTGGGAAGTATCATAGTTAATATCCAACACAGGTGCAAAAGAAAAATCTACACCAATGTCCAACAACTCATATGCTAAGACAAAACCACAAGAAAATGCTTTATCTATCACTATATCTGGATTTTTATCATACAATGCACCTAATTTTGACATGGCTGGTAGATGAGTAAATCCGTATCGAAAACGCTGTACTCTCCCACCTTCATGATCAACAGCAATCAGTAAGTTTTGGTTAACTTGACGAATGTCTTTAATTAATAAAGTTACTTGTTCAATAGATTCAAAATTACGCCCAAACAAAATAACACCACCAATAGATGGCTTAATCAATTGTTGTTTCTCTTGTGTGGTCAATGCCAATCCTGACACATCCATCATAATAGGACCCATCATATAAATAAATCTTTAAATTTTTTACCAATCCAAAATAGCATAATAAGGCTAGGAATTACCATGAGTGTCGTAATGGCAAAAAATACCGCCCATTCACCGCCAAAAGCAATGACCCAATCCTTACCTTCTAAGCTATCTACCAACAAGCCACTGCTGCTGGCAAATAAAATTTTGCCCAAATTACCCATAGAAGACATTAAAGCATATTGTGTAGCAGTATAAGTTTTATTAACCAAATAGGAAATGAACGCCACAAATGTCACAGTTGAAAAGGCAGAAGTGAAATTATCTAAAAATATGGTTAATGCTAGAAACTCCTTATCTGCACCAATTGTTGCTAGATAACTATACATCAAATTAGTAAGCGCCATTGACACGCCACCAATAAATAAGCCCTTAAGAAGTCCAAAACGAATGCTAACAAAACTTGCAATAATTGAAAAAATAATAGTCAAAGTTGAGCCTAGAAGTTTTGAATAAGTGGCTATATCAGTCTTAGAAAGACCGATATCATCATAAAAAACCAATGACATTTTCCCAAGAAACGCCTCTCCGATTTTAAAAAACATAATGAACAATAAAATTAAAATAGCCGTTATGCCAAAGCGGTTAAAAAAATCTTTAAACGGACTAAAGAAAGTCTCGTCTAGCCATTGCTTTGGTGTGTTAGTGACTGTTTGATTTGAATGCACTTCCTTTGGCATGAGCAATGTTGCTAGTATAAAGCCTAGCACAAAAAAACTCATAACAAAATACACCATTGACCAATTATTAGAATAATCTGCTAAGTAAAACGCAAATGCACCTAAAAATCCAAAGCCAAACCACCAACCACTTGTTGAAACGGCAGCAGCAGCAGCAATTTTTCCATCCTTATTTTCGCTAATTATTTCAATGCGATAAGCATCAATAACAATATCTTGAGTGGCTGAGGTGATAACGATTAATAACGCTATTAATGACACCCAAACAATGCTTATTTTAGGATCTGTCCATGATATAGCGATGATTAAAATAAACAATAAAATCTGTAAAAGTAGTAACCAACTACGTCTAAAACCAAGTGTTTTAAAAAATGGAATTTTAATTTTATCAAGTAATGGTGCCCATAACCAATTAATGGAATAAACAAAAAAAATTGAGCCAAAAAAACCGATTGCCGTGCGCGTCAGTCCAGCATCTTTAAGCCACAAAGTCATTGCTGAACCGATAATCACCCACGGAAAACCACTAGCAATACCATTTAAAAAGATAAACAACATACGTTTATCCAGGTAGGCGCTTAGTATTTTACTCACCTAACATTGCAACCAAGGCATACCATTATGACGCCAACCATTTAAGTTACCTCGCTGGTCATTTTCATCAAGACCCCCTTCAAAACCACTAACCACATGTGCTACATTAGTAAAGCCATTTTCAATTAAGCATTTTCCTGCATCATTTGAACGGTAACCACTACGACAAATTAAAATAATTTCGCGTTCCAAACCGTTGTTTTTATTTCCAACAAAACGCTTAATAGCAGCAATAAATTTGCCCTCATTAGGTTTCCAATCAGGGTCATCAAGCCAAGGTATAAAAATACATTCAATAGGTCTACCAACAAATTTATTTTCTGCCTCACAACGCACATCAATCAAAATGGCATTTTGATTGACTTGTAGGCGTTCAAAAGCTTTTTTTGGCAGGTATTCTATTAACTGATTCATCCTTCAATTATAGCAACATCTTCTCCTATGTGAATCTTTTCAAATAATTCAGCAATATCTTGATTTTGCATACGAATACAGTCTAGTCTTTACGTATTTTTATTATGTTCTTCGATCCCATCAAGTTATAAAATTCAAATTAATATCCAATTTCTATCAGTTTATTCGTTAAATAATTATTTTGAATAAATATAACCTAATTCTACATTATTACCAATTTTTTCACTGATTTTAAATCGTACAATTGATATACAAAACAAACTTTATACCTCGACCACACCGTTGATTGAACTTGAAATTAAATAATATTTTTGCAAGACATTATCTTGATAATAATCCAATCATACATAGTATATGTCAAGTCTAGCAAAATTAATTTTTCAATATCCTGAAAATTAGTAACCAATTTTCTTTTAAATGATACTCTTGATAACCCAATCATTCACCTACTAACTTATGTGTCAAATATCTTTTCATACAAAATAACATTACCAACTAAATTATTCATAATTGATTTCAAATCATCAAACATTTCTTGAGCATTGTTATAAATTATGACACCCTTGTCTTACTCTAAGTTTCGAATAACCTATATCGTTTCAACATTTACAATCTTTCCTGTATTATTCAATGTCTGATACTTTTGATAATCCATTACTAGCATTAAAAATAGTTTATTTTGTTTTAAATAGTTGCTTAAAGTTTTTTACATAATTTTTTATTCTAATTGTCTAATAATTCTACCCAATGTTTAATAGGTATTTTAGTGCCTTTTTGTAAGTGTATTAAGCAACCTATATTTGCAGTAACAATCACTTCTGGATTATCTGATTGCAAGTTTTGTAACTTGTTAATTTTTAACTGTTGAGAGAGTTTCGGCTGAAAAATTGAATAAGTACCCGCTGAACCACAACATAAATGTGAATCAACAATAGGTGTTTGCTGATAACCAAGTAAATTTAAAATAGAATCAACCAATCCGCCTAATTGTTGTCCGTGTTGTAATGTACAAGGCTCGTGATAAGAAATATTAACTTTCTCTAAATTAAGCTGACTTAAATCTTTATCAGACAAAAACTCAGCAATGTCTTTAGTCTTATTAACAATAAGCTGTGCTTTTTGATAATAAGGGTCTAATACTTCAAACATAGAAACGTAATCTTTAACCATTAATCCACAACCACTAGCACTAGAGATAATTACCTCAGACTCAATTTTAAGCCAAGCATCAATATTTCGCTTGATTTTAGCCAAGGCATCGTGACTAGCACTTAAATGTTGATCAATCGCACCACAACATTGTTTTTGTGGTGTTTCTACAGTTTCATAACCTAATTTTGCTAGAATATTTTTAATGCTATGGTTAATATTAGGCGCAAGTACAGATTGCACACAACCACCTAACAACAAAACTTTGCCAATTTTTACAATAGGTTTAATAGGTTTTCCTTTTATTTTAGAATGCCTAAAAATAAACCCAATTGGATTAAATAAAATAGGAGTGGTTAAAAATTGACGAATAAAGTATCGAGATACCTTTTGCCAAAATGGACGTTTTTGTTCTACAAATTCACGCCCAATATTTACTAATTGACCATATTCAACACCTGATGGACAAGTGGTTTCACATGACCTGCATGTTAAACAACGATCCAAACGAATAATACTTTGCTTGGAAAAATGATGATTTTCCAAAGCCGACTTAATCAAATAAATACGTCCACGAGGTGAATCTAATTCATCGCCTAATAATTGATAAGTCGGACAAGTAGCTAGACAAAATCCACAATGGACACATTTTCTAATAATATCATTAGCTTTAAGATTTTGAATATCAATGGTTCGCATTAGTGAAAAATTCCTCTAGGATCAAATACTTGTTTTAATTTTCTCTCAATTTGTTGACGCAACTGCGAGGTAGTTGTTCGTTTAATAGATGCTGATAACTGAGTAATATACGAAATTGGGATGACCTTAAAACTAATTTGTGTAATTAAAGCTAACTTACCTTTTGAGCCAACCAGTAAACGTGCCACATCATAGCCTGCTACATTTTTCATCACCTGACCACCAAAATTTAAATATTCTCCAGTACCATCGATAATTTTAACACCCAGCACGCAATCTGACAAATCCTGAGCACCTTGTGCATAAGCAGCACCAATGCTCATATCAGCTATTTTTATAAAAAATGGCAACGTTTGGTTATGCTTAGCTAGTTTCATTTGAATGTCACTAATTTTGGTACCAGCTTTGATTGTAATGACCAACTCTTCTGGAAAATATTCAATCACACCTACATGTGCTAGCCATTCACTATTAATATGTAAATTATTAGCATCTTTAATCAGTTCTTGTAATTGAATAATTCGATTTGACATTAAAAGCGTTCCAATTCAAGATAAGGCAATTTGCCATGATGTACATGCATCGCACCCAATTCTGCACAACGATGTAATTCTGGCACAGCTTTTCCAGGATTGAGCAAAGACTTAGGGTCAAATACAGATTTAATTTTGTGAAAAATTGCCAATTCTTTTGCATTGAATTGATGACACATAGCATTTAATTTTTCAACACCCACCCCATGCTCCCCTGTGATAGTGCCACCCATATCTACGCTAAGTTTTAAAATCTCAGTGCCGAATTCTTCCACTTTTTCTGATTCACCTTCTATATTTGCATCGTACAAAATAAGCGGGTGCAAATTGCCATCACCTGCATGAAAAACATTGGCGACTCTGAGTTGATATTTCCTACTCAACTCATTGATTTTTTCTAACATATCTGCTAGATGTCGCCTTGGAATCGTGCCATCCATACAATAATAATCAGGGGACAATCTGCCTACTGCAGGAAAAGCAGACTTACGTCCTTTCCAAAAATTAAGTCGCTCTTCTTCGCCTTCAGATACTTTCAAAGTCGATGCACTTGATAAGACTTTTAATACACGATCAAGTTCTGATTGCACTTGTGCTTGTGTGCCATCAAGCTCACAAAGCAATAACGCCTTAGCATCTAGTGGATAACCAACTTTAGCAAACCTTTCAGCTGCCTCAATAGCAAAACTATCCATCATTTCTAACCCAGCAGGAATAATACCATCCCTAATAATATCTGACACTACATTGGCACAATCTCTAACAGAGCCAAATCCTGCCATTACCACTCTAGCAAGGACAGGTGTTGGTGTAAGTTTAACTGTAATTTCAATAATAATGCCCAGCAAACCTTCTGAACCATTCATAAGTGCTAACAATCCCAGTCCATCATCTTGACGAGATAGTATTAACTCATCACCATCAATGGTTAGTATTTTAATTGCCTTAACATTATGCACCGTTAATCCATATTTTAAACAATGCACTCCGCCAGAATTTTCAGCCACATTTCCGCCAATTGTACAAATAATTTGACTTGATGGATCAGGCGCATAATAAAGGCAGTGCTGTGCCACTGCTTCACTAATGGCGATATTTCTTACACCAGGCTCAACTATAGCCAGCCGATTTTTCACATCAATTAATATCACCCGATTCAACTTAGATAAGCCCAATACAATTGATTTTTCAAGCGGCATTGCTCCACCTGCCAAACCCGTCCCCGCACCCCGTGTTACCACTGGTGTATTATTGACTTTGCAAATTTTCAATACTTGCTTAATTTGCGCAATATTCTCTGGTAATACCACCGCCAAAGGATTTTGCCTATACATACTTAGACCATCACACTCAAACGGACGAGTGTTTTCCTTACCCGTAAGGACAATCCCCTTAGGTAATTGTGTTAAAAGTTGCTGTATGACTTTCATTAGTCAAATCTGCTTTCTATCCAAGCTGGCTCTTTTCGACAATCAAGTACTGCATAAATAATAATTTCCCTGATTTTAACTGTACAGTAAAAAGAAAAACACTTTGAAAGTAGGCAATGATATTTTCCAAAAAGAATTAAATACACTCCATGATAAACAAGTAGTGAATCAACATCTGAAAACAAACTATCAAGGATATAATTTTTCTTGTTGTTAATAAAATTGATGACCATTAAGTAAATCGTCATTAGCTATCGGCAATATTTTTATGTTCATTCAATCTTATTACGTATTTGTTGCTTAGCTCTCTCCCAGTCCATAGAGAACTAAACACCACTTGCATACTGTTCTTCACATAAATTTAAAACAGACTCATGCCAATTCGACGATTCAAACGAACCGTGCTGGCACAAGTCGTTCCAAAGCATCCCCATAGTAGATAACTTCTCTACCATTGTCATATCTTTAGGCAATATTGTAATCATATTATTTCTCTCAATTAACTGTAAAAATCATTATTAACTGTATTTTGACATATCATTGTCTATTATTTCTGATTAATAATCATTTTAGAGTCAAAATAATTTTAGATATTTAGTTATTTTCTAATTTTCCTTTCAGGTTATAAACATCCCTCCAATAGATACCTTTAAATCTTGGTCTAAATATGGCTCATTATTTCTATTTTCTGAAGGTGATCGACAATATTTACATAATAATCATTCGCAAAACCCTCAGATAAAGTAAGCGATAATTCATAAATAATTGGTATCCGAGCCATTATAATAGTTTTTTATTTATTTTAATCCTTATAGTATTATGCAATCATTTAACCCACCAGTAAGAACGTTAATGGGGCCAGGTCCTTCTGATGTACATCCAAGAATTTTATCCGCCATGGCAAGGCCTACTATTGGGCATTTAGACCCTGCTTTTGTGAGTATGATGGATGAGACTAAAGAGGGCCTAAAAACTATTTTTAAAACTAGAAATAAATTGACTCTACCTGTATCAGCACCTGGTTCTGCGGGTATGGAAACTTGTTTCTCTAATTTAGTTGAGCCTGATGATAAGGTTATTGTGTGTATTAATGGTGTATTTGGCATGCGCATGAAAGAAAATGTGACTCGTTTAGGGGGTAAGGCAATTATTGTTGAGGATAATTGGGGTGAAGCGGTTAGTGCTAACAAGCTAGAAGAAGCTTTAAAAAATAACCCAGATGCCAGTATTGTTGCTTTTGTGCATGCTGAGACTTCAACAGGTGCACAATCTGATGCCAAAACCTTATGCAAACTTGCGCACCAGTATGATTGTATTACCATTGTTGACGCAGTTACTTCTTTGGGTGGTACTGAATTACGTGTTGATGAATGGGAAATTGATGCGATTTATTCAGGTACACAAAAATGTTTATCTGCCATGCCAGGTATTTCACCTATCAGCTTTGGCGAGCGTGCCATTAAAAAACTTAGCATACGAAAAACACCTGTTAGCAGTTGGTTTTTAGACCTTAATTTAGTGATGGAATATTGGAGTGAAGGCGCTAAACGTACCTATCACCACACTGCACCTGTTAATACGCTATACGGCTTACATGAATCATTAGTGATGATATTGAAAGAAGGTATTGAAAATTCTTGGACGCGTCATCAAAAAAACCACGAGCTGTTAAGAGATGGTTTAGAGGCAATGGGTATTAACTTTTTAGTAAATAAAAAAGATCGCTTACCACAATTAAATTCTGTGTTTATCCCTGAAGGTGTTGACGACGTACAAATTCGCGCCACACTACTTAATGATTATAATCTTGAAATTGGCGCAGGTCTTGGTGTTTATGCTGGTAAAATTTGGCGTATCGGTTTAATGGGTTATGCTTCAAGAAAAGAAAATATCATTTTATGTCTATCAGCGCTTAAGGAAATTTTAGCGAGTAAATAATATTTGTATTTCTTCATACTTGCTTTTAAGCGGTATGAAGAAAATAAAAAATCATACTAACTGAGCACCAACACATCGGTTGAATTAAAGAACCTCATCATCTAAAACTAAATAAAAGATTCCCTAGTAGTTCACTTTCCTAGCAACAAATAAACGCACCTAAGGCAAATAAATTCTCCGAGTTATTCGTGAAGAGGTTGATGGATAAATAAACCATAGATTGTTAATATTTGAGAGATGCCATTAAAGATAAAGTTAGAATTTTTCTTGTCATCACCTTTTAAGTCAGCTAATATTAAACAAAGGATTATCTATATGGTTTAAAATTAAAAAATAATTTGCACTTTAACCAAAAAAATACAAAAAGATGACGGTTTAGAATTATGAATGTTAGCTTGGTAATTGGTTTTAAAAAACATCTTATTTTACTAGATTTAGTACAAGGACGCACTTCTAATATTGCTTTTTCCAGATAATTTACACTAAGCTACAGCATTTATACTACTCTTGCCTTTTTGTACCTACTCAATATAAGCCTTATTCTCACAATTTACAATAATTTGGCTTAATGACGACTCATCAAGATGAAGCGTTAATTAATGTCTTTCCACAAGATAACAAGTTTAAGCATCGTTATTTCCAGTTACTTAAACAAACCTATGTTAAAGTATATCATTCGGATTTTTGTAAAATTACAAAAGAATTAAACTATTTAAGTGAAAGAAAACTTACTTATAAACTTTAACTAAGCAGCTTTATAAAGAAAAGATTAAGTTATTTGATTAACTCGTGTATCAAGTTTTTATGATAAATAAATCAAAAGTAGATTCTTTCAACTACTTTATTTTTGCCAACAATTCCTCTTCAGTTTCAACACTATTAGGATCAGACAAACAACAATCAACTGGACAAACTTCAACACATTGTGGCTCGTCAAAATGACCTTTGCATTCTGTACATTTATCGCCATCAATCTCATAAATTTCATCACCCATATAAATAGCATCATTAGGGCATTCTGGCTCACAAACATCACAATTAATACATTCGTCTGTAATCAATAAAGACATGCTCTTCTCCTAGATTATTGAAACAATAAATTTAAACTATATCTTACCGTATTGTAGGTATCATAATTATTTTTCATTGGTATCTTTTCTGATCAGTTTTTCAACTATATTATTGATATGACATATCGCTTATTCTTACTATTAACATTGATTATTTCACTACCGTCACAAGCCAAATTAGAAGAGGGTTTGTATGCCAATTTACATACTAATCAAGGAGATATTATTCTCAAATTTGAGTTTGAAAAAACACCACTAACTGTGATTAATTTTGTGGGTTTAGCGCAAGGTAAAAAACATTCAAATATTCAAATCGGAAAACCTTTTTACAATGGCTTAAAATTTCATAGAGTAATTGATAATTTTATTGTTCAAGGAGGTGATCCAAAAGGTAATGGCACTGGTGGTCCAGGTTATCAATTTATAGATGAAATTACCGACGACCTTAAGCATGATGATGGTGGTATTTTATCCATGGCAAATTCTGGCCCCAATACCAATGGCTCGCAATTTTTTATCACTTATAAAGCTGCGCCTTGGCTAGACGGAAAACATACCGTCTTTGGTCGTGTTGTTGAAGGCATGAATGTGGTTAATCGTATTAAGCAAGATGACTTTATTCGTAAGGTTAATATTATTCGTATTGGTGAAAAAGCGAAAAACTTTCAAACTGACGAAGCAGCGTTTCAAGCAACTAATGCAAAATATACAAGCAAAGAAGAGAAACAACTGGCTCATAAAAAACAAAGCTTAGTCAAATTTGTCAACCAAAACTATCCAAATACTAAATTGATGACAGCAGGATATTTTGTTGAAATTAACCAAATAGGTAAAGACAATCAACCCAAAAAAGGAGATTTAGTTAAGATTAATTTATCAATTGATTTAAGCGATGGAACAAGTATACGAAAAGCCGAAAAACCATTGCAATTCGCTGCAGGATCTGGCGCTTTAATCAAACTTATTGATGATGAAGTACTGCAAATGACACTTAATGAAAAACGTATTATCATCGCTTCTCTTAACCAAATTTATAGTGACAACAAGCGTAGCAATCTCTCGCAAGACTCTATTCTAATTTTTAAATTAGAATTGTTATCAATTAACGACATTCGATAAACTCTATGTTTTTAGAATTAATCAACTTTCTTGCTCAGTTTGATGCTGGATTTAACGTCTTAAACTACTTAACTGTTCGAGCTATACTTGCCATGCTAAGTGCCTTATTTTTTAGCCTTATGTTAGGGCGTGTTTTTATTAATCAACTACAACAATACCAAATTGGACAAATCATCAGAACTGACGGTCCTAAATCACATTTAATCAAAGCAGGAACACCAACCATGGGTGGCATACTAATTTTATTTACATTTATGATTAGTGTTTTAATTTGGGGCGATTGGTCTAATATCTACCTATGGATTGTTATTGTTACTTCTATTATATTTGGCACTATTGGTTTTACAGATGATTATATAAAAATTAAGCATAAATCATCAAATGGTTTAAGTTTCTCAATAAAATTTCTAACTCAATCATTGGGTGCTATTGTGATTAGCACTTGGATTGTGCTGATCTCTCAAGATTCTATTCAAACACAGTTACTTATCCCGTTTTTTAAAGATACAATGCTGCCATTAGGTATTATCGGTTTTTTAATATTGTCATATTTTGTCATTGTTGGGAGTTCTAATGCGGTTAATTTAACTGACGGTTTAGACGGCCTTGCTATTATGCCAGTCATACTTATATCAGGTGCATTGGCTATTTTTGCCTATCTTAGTGGTCACTATAATTTTTCAAGTTACCTTAATATACCATTCATGCCAGGCACTGGAGAATTGTTTGTTATTTGTGCAGCACTCATTGGTGCTGGATTGGGATTTTTATGGTTTAACACCTATCCTGCTGAAATTTTTATGGGTGATGTGGGTTCATTGTTCTTAGGTGCTATTTTGGCAGTAATTACTATTTTAATTCGCCAAGAAATTTTACTATTTATTATGGGTAGTGTATTTGTCGCTGAGACTTTATCTGTGATTATTCAAGTGAGTTATTACAAACGATATAAAAAACGTATTTTCCTAATGGCACCCCTTCACCACCACTTTGAAAAAAAAGGCATGTCTGAGCCAAAAATTATCGTACGTTTTTGGATGGTGACTTTAATCTTAGTGCTAGTTAGTTTGGCATCTATTAAAATACGTTAATTATGAACATTTTAGACAAATGGGATGAGCGCTACTTATCACTAGCAAAAGAAATTTCTACTTGGTCAAAAGATCCTTCTACACAGGTCGGTGCCATTACCGTAGGTCAAAAAAAAGAGGTTTTATCCCAAGGATTTAATGGCTTCCCAAGAGGAATTCATGATTCTGATGATCGTTATAATCATCGAGAAACCAAATATCAATTTGTGGTCCATGCAGAAATGAACGCTATTTATAATGCCACTTATTCTGGCACTTCACTTGATGGAGCAACTTTATATGTTTACGGGTTGCCTATTTGCTTAGAATGTGCCAAAGGTATTATTCAAGTTGGCATTAAAAAAGTGATCATAGAAAAATCAAGAGAGTTAGACAATTGGAATCAAAGCGTTGGACTATCACAAAAAATGTTTATTGAAGCTAGTATTGAACTGATGATTAAAGACTAATGAACGAGATATCCAAACGCCGTACTTTTGCGATTATTTCTCACCCTGATGCCGGCAAAACCACAGTCACCGAAAAATTGCTATTGTATGCAGGTGCAATTAAAACAGCGGGTAGTGTTAAGGCGCGCAAAGCCAATACACATGCAACATCTGATTGGATGGAAGTGGAAAAAGAAAGAGGAATTTCTATTACTTCATCCATTATGCAATTTGCATATGACAATCATGTGATTAATTTATTAGACACACCAGGACATGAGGATTTTTCTGAGGATACCTATCGTACTCTAACGGCAGTAGATTCAGCTCTCATGGTTATTGACGCTGCTAAAGGTGTGGAAATGCGAACTATTAAGCTCATGGAAGTTTGTCGTTTACGTAACACGCCAATTCTAACTTTTATCAATAAGCTGGATCGAGAAGGTAAAGAACCAATTGATTTACTAGATGAAATAGAGACCGTACTTAATATTGAATGTGCACCTATTACTTGGCCAATTGGTATGGGTAAACATTTTAAAGGCATTGTACATCTACTTGAAGATAAAGTTTATTTATGCGAAATTGGGAAGAATTCTAAAATTGGTGAATATATTATTATTGACGACGTTAATAATTCTCAACTTGATGAAATTTTAGGTGAAGATACCATTCTTAAAATACGTGAAGAAATTGAGCTTATTCACGAGACAACCACGCCATTTAGTTTAGATGAGTTTCTAGCTGGTAAACAAACTCCAGTATTTTTTGGTTCAGCCATTTCAAACTTTGGTATTCAAAATTTACTTGATGGCTTTATACAGTACGCACCCACACCAAAAAATCGTGAATCGGATGTACGAGAAGTCAAGCCTGATGAGGACAAACTGACTGGCTTTGTTTTCAAAATTCAAGCCAATATGAACCCAAAACATCATGATCGTCTTGCTTTTATGCGCATCGTTAGTGGACAGTACAAAAAGGGCATGAAAGTCCTGCAAGTATCAACCAACAAACAAATAAAAATTAGTAATGCAGTGACTTTCATGTCTAACGAACGCACCTTCGCAGAGGTGGCTTACGCTGGCGATATAATTGGTATCCACAACCATGGGGGTATTAGCATTGGAGACACCTTTACCCAAGGCGAAAAACTCACTTTTCAGGGCATTCCAAATTTTTCACCAGAGCTTTTCCGTCGTGCTCAACTTAAAGACCCGCTTAAAACCAAAGCCTTGCAAAAAGGCTTAAAGCAGCTTTCGGAAGAAGGTGCGACCCAAGTATTTCACCCAATTATCAATTCATCACAAATTTTAGGTGCTGTTGGTATTTTGCAATTTGACGTGGTAGCACACCGTTTAAAACATGAATACGGTGTTGATTGTCAATTTGAAACCATTAACATCGCAACAGCACGCTGGGTAACAGGTAGTGACAAGGACATTGAACAGCTTAAAATAAAAGCAGGTAATAATATTGCTATCGATGCAAGAGGTATGCTCGCTTATCTTGCACCATCCAGTGTTAACTTGCAATTAACCATAGAACGCTACCCTAACTTAGTTTTTTTAGCAACCCGTGAGCATTAATTAAAAAAATTGCTTGAATAATACAATTTTTCACAACGCCAATTCTCTTATCCAGAATCATTTTTTTAAAGCATTATCCTTAAACATTTTCCAAATGTAAAAAAATAGCGTACAGTTTCTAAATATCGTCTCACTAAAATAACAAGAACTAAAAGCGTAACAATCAAACTTTTTTCCAAAAAAAGATACAATAGTCCATCCAGTATTTCATAAAACTAGCAAAAGCAGTTATGTACAATTATTTTTTTAGCCACTGAATCAAACCCAGTGTACAATTTTTGTGTAATTAGCTGCAAGTTGTAATCAATCATTAACACAACTCCAATTAGCGTTAAAGCAGTAATTACCAAGCAAACCAATATAAATAGCGCATTAAATCTATATCTAACTACTTTATAACAGCAAAATTTTGCATTTTTAATGATGTTATTAATATCATAATTAGTGACTAAATTAAACCTCTGCAAAGTTATTGTTACCAAATCAACTATTAATTAAATTTTAATCAGAAAAGTTTACATAACTAAAATTCGCTTCTCGAAAATCAAAACATCACGCGCTTGACACACTTTAATTGTAATGATTAATTGGTTAAGTACGTAAAACGAAAATGAGCTTATTAAATATTTTTTTAAACTAAAATAGAGTCCATAGAACTTAATCCACACTAGCAAACTTTCGCCCAATTAATGCTCAGTATTTTACATTCTTAAAATAAAATTTCTAAAAAATTGCTATCTATATTGTTTATAAGGTAAGGTTACAGTTCATAAACTTTTAGTAAATTCTTGAATATAGAATTTTTTTTCAAAAAATTTCTATAATTAAACTTAATCAGGTGTGCTTTGATTTTATCAAAGAAATTATTTTTATAATTATTCTATGCTATTTTCACCTTCAGATTCCTCGTCTTCTATCTCAGCAATTTTTGCAATAGAGACTAATTTTTCACCTTTGATAATATTAATCAAGGTTACGCCTTGAGTATTACGACCAATGATAGAAACATCAACTGCTCTAGCACGGACTAAAGTACCTTTGTTGGAAATTAACATCATCTCATCTTCATCAGTTATCTGAATAGCACCAACAACTTTTCCGTTTCTATCTGAGGTTTTAATAGAAATAACACCTAAACCACCTCGTGCTTGAGAGCGATATTCATTAAGACGCGTGCGTTTACCAAAACCTTTTTCAGTTGTTGTTAGAATTGGATTATCTTGATTGACAACAATAAGAGACACTACTTTATCAGCATTTGCTAATTTAATACCACGTACGCCAATGGCTGTACGCCCTACGACACGGACATCTGATTCTTTAAATCGAATGGATTTACCATTGGCTGAAAATAGCATAATATCATGCTCACCAGAGGTAATTTCTACGCCAATAAGTTGGTCGTTATCTTTTAATTCTATGGCAATAATGCCACCTTTGCGTGGTTTTGAGAAGTTAGTGAGTACTGTTTTTTTACACGTACCACTACTAGTTACCATAAAAACAAAATGATTTTCATCAAACTTTGAAACTGTCAAAATAGCATTAATGATTTCTTCTTTTTCTAATGGTAATAAGTTAACAATTGGCTTACCACGTGCAATGCGTGATGCCATTGGTAACTCATAAACCTTAAGCCAATACACTTTTCCTAAGGATGAAAAGCACAAAACTGTATCGTGAGAATTGGCAATAAATAACTGATCAACAAAATCTTCATCTTTTACTTTAGTAGCTACTTTACCTTTGCCACCACGACGCTGAGCTTGATAATCACTTAAAGATTGTGCTTTCACATAACCACCATGAGATAAGGTGACTACACGTCTCTCTTGGGTAATTAAATCCTCAAGCGTTAAATCAATCTTGTGTTCTAAAATTTGTGTCATACGAGCGTTAGCGTAGTTACTTTGAATGTCTATTAACTCTTCACGGATAACTTGCATGAGTCTTTCAGGTGTTTGTAAAATATCCAATAGATATTTAATACGCTCTAATAGCTCATTAAATTCATCAAAAATCTTGTTTTTTTCAAGCCCTGTTAAGCGATGAAGTTTTAAATCTAAGATAGCTTGTACTTGTTTTTGTGATAATTGATAATCACCATCCATTTGCAAGCCTAACTCTGTTGGCAAATCTTCTGGCTTAAACATTACCATATCACGATCGCCAATCAGCTCTTTAATCACTGATCCTTGCCAAGTTTTAGCCACTAATACTTCTTTTGCGTCTATCGAGTTTGAAGCAGATTTAATCAGTTCAATAATGTCATCAATATTATGCAGTGCAACTGCTAAACCTTCTAATAAATGTGCGTGATTTCTGGCTTTGTTTAAATCAAAAATAGAGCGACGAGTCACTACATCACGTCTATGAGCAATAAATGCCTCTAGAATGTTTTTTAGTGTCATTAACTTTGGCATGCCTTTATCAATCGCCACCATATTAATACCGAATACAGTTTGCATTTCAGTCAGCTTATACAAATTATTAAGCATCACTTCTGGAACTTCTCCACGACGTAACTCAATCACCATGCGCATACCATCTTTATCAGACTCATCACGAAGCCCAGTGATACCATCAATGCGTTTATCTTTAACAAGTTTTGCAATTTTACCAATTAGTTTGGCTTTATTAACTTGATAAGGCAATTCGGTCACAACAATACTTTGCTTGTCTTCGCCTTCGCCTTCAATATGGGGTACTGAACGCAAGTAAATTTTACCTTTACCAGTCTCATAGGCTTGGCGAATACCACTTGCACCATTAATAATACCTGCTGTTGGAAAATCTGGACCTGGCATGATTTCCAACAATTCATCAATAGTGATATCTTCATTATCAATGGTTTTCAAACAAGCCTCAATCACTTCACCCAAATTATGAGGTGGAATGTTAGTCGCCATACCGACTGCGATGCCTGATGAGCCATTGGCTAAAAGATTAGGTACACGCGTTGGCAATACTAAAGGTTCTGATTCTGAACCGTCATAATTGTCAATAAAGTCAACGGTATTTTTTTCTAAATCCCTCAATAACTCATGCGAAAGTTTGGCCATGCGAATTTCTGTATAGCGCATGGCAGCAGCTGAATCACCATCAACTGAGCCAAAGTTACCTTGGCCATCAATTAAAATATTGCGCATTGAAAATGGTTGCGCCATACGTACAATAGTGTCATACACAGCAGTATCACCATGTGGATGATATTTACCAATCACATCACCAACAATACGGGCTGATTTTTTATAAGACTTATTATAATCATTACCCAGAACCTCCATGGCGTAAAGTACGCGACGATGTACAGGCTTAAGCCCGTCTCGAACATCAGGCAATGCACGTCCAACAATAACACTCATTGCGTATTCCAAATAGGAGTTACGCATCTCATCTTCAATGGTAACTACCGGTAAATTTGGCTTGAAATGAGTGGGATTTTCAGTATGCTCAGACATGATAAAAAAACTTGATTCAAATTGACTTTAATTTTACCTAATTTGAATACAAATATTAATTTTGTTTCAAACAAAAACCTAGACTTTTGATAAATCCTTCATTAAAAAGTAAGGCTTTTAGTGTAAAAATATGTATTTCTTGCTTGAACTGATGATGCTAATATTTTAAGCAGATTTTCTGTATCTTGCCAACCAAGACAAGCATCGGTAATACTAACTCCATATTCTAACGATTTTAATTCATCTACCGCTTGAGCACCTTCATAAATATTGGACTCAATCATCACTCCAAAAATCTTATCTGAACCTAAACTCACTTGCTTGACAATTTCATTACCCACTAACAACTGGTTTTTAAAATTTTTTTCACTATTGGCATGGGAAAAATCAACCATAACTCTACCTAATAAACCATCTTTTATCAATTGCTTAGCAGCATTATCAATATTTTCTTTACTATAGTTAGGTCCATCTGCAGCACCACGAAGAATAATATGGCAATTTGGATTGCCAGTTGTAGTATAGCGATTTGCCACGCCTTTTTTGCTAATCGACCAAAACATGTGTGAATTTGAAGCAGATACAATCGCATCAATGGCAATTTGGATGTTACCGTTTGTACCATTTTTAAAACCCACTGGACAAGACAGGCCAGATGCCAATTCTCGATGCGTTTGGCTTTCGGTTGTTCGTGCACCAATTGCTCCCCATGAAATCAAATCAGATATGTATTGCGGAGTAATTAAATCAAGATATTCTGTTGCACTTGGCATGCCCATTTTTGACAAACCTAATAACAAACTTCGAGCTAAATCAAAGCCTTTTTCCATATCAAAACTATTATCTAAATTAGGGTCATAAATAAGCCCTTTCCAGCCAATTGTAGTACGTGGTTTTTCAAAATAAACACGCATAATAATAAATAAATCTTGATCTAATTTTTGCTTTATTTTTAACAATCGTTGCGCGTAATCTATAGCAGCTTTTGGATCATGAATTGAACAAGGTCCAACCACAACTAATAAACGCTTATCCTTACCGGAGATGATATCAGCAATGGTTTTTCTTGAGTGGATAATAAAATCAGACTGTGGCTTTTTGACTGGGTATTTTTTAATAAAGCCTATTGGCGGAGTAATAGATTCTATCTTCGTGATACGAATGTTACTAATTTTATTTAAGATTTTTTTTAGCATTTTTGATTTTCAATAAGTGCATAAGCTGAATGATTATGAATCGATTCAAAATTTTCCGATTCAAGACGATAATAACTAATTTTATCATCTGCATTTAAATCGACTGCAATATCACGTACTAAGTCCTCAACAAATGCAGGGTTATCATACGCTCTTTCAGTCACTACTTTTTCATCATCACGCTTAAGAATAGCATAAAGTTCGCACGAAGCTTTACGTTCAGCCAAATCAATCAAATCTTCAATGTGCAAAGTTTTATCTTTAGCTGCTTTAGCCTTAATTGTAATGTGCGAGCGTTGATTATGCGCCCCATATTTAGAAATACTTTTTGAACAAGGACATAGACTGGTTACAGGCACCACGACTTTCATCATTACTTGTACCTCGTCTTTATTTAGCGTGCCATATAAGGTCACTTGATAATCCATCATTGATTCAACGCCTGAAGATGGGGCTTTTTTCCTCCTAAAGAAAGTAAAATTAAGCGTAATGTGTGCAATATCTGATTCAAGTCTTTTTCTTACTTTGTCAATAATTTTATCAAAATTATGCGCACTAAATTCACAAGGACCTTCGTTTAAAATCTCAATAAAGCGTGACATGTGTGTACCTTTAACACGCTCTGATAAGGATACTGTCATGGTAAAAATGCCTATTGTAGGTATTTTATTACCATCACAGTCAATATAAGTAATGGGATGAGTAATATCTTTAATACCTACTTTATCAATGATAATTTGACGAGTATCGGCACTATTTTGTGTATCAGGTAAATGAATCGCACTCATAAGTCTCCTTGGTAATAAGTCACAGATGCTCTAGATGTTTCCCAAATAGTCACTTCCTTGACCTTGACATCATTAGTATTAATTAGTTGACCCACTTCATAAAAAAAATACTTGGCAATATTTTCTGCGGTAGGATTGAGTTTATCAAAAGGCGCTATCTCATTCAAATATTGATGATCTAGAAGCTTTACAACAACCTTAGTTTGTTTTTTAATTTCTCGAAAATCAATAGTAATACCATTGCTATTTAATTTTCTAGCAACAACCATCATTTCAACTTTCCAGTTATGACCATGCAGACGTGAACAATCACCTGGATAATCTCTGAGTAAATGGGCTGATGCAAAATCGGTAACAATTTTTAGGACGAACATTTTCGTAAAAATTGGCAAAATTACTAATTATACCTATGATTTTCTAAGAATTTCACCTTGAATTGATGAATAGATTATTGACTTATCTAAAATATTTTGATTTAACCAATTGCCTCAATGGAAGAGACATTTTGATATCCTTTAGGTAAAAGCTTACCACAACGCGCTCTAGAACTTATGTAATTACTCAAATCTTGGAACTTGATGGTAAAATGACGCTTACCTGCAATGACTTTCAAATGTTGAGTTTCTAGCAAAATACAAATATTCATCACAAACTCTTGTCTAGACTTAACATCTTTAGTAGAGATTTGAATAAGTTTGCTACCTTTACCTTTAGATAATATTGGCAATTCAGATATTGGAAATATTAATAAACGCCCACGATTTGTTACCAGTGCAATAAATTGATTATCTAAATCATCCACATTAATAATCCTCATCATTTGTGCACCTTTAGATAGCGAAAAGAATGCTTTTCCTGCTTGTCTTGAAGATAGTAAATCACCAATAGTGGCAATAAAACCATACCCTATGTTAGAAGCCAATAGGATATTTTGACTCGCCTTACCCATTATCACATCAACAAATCGCGCCTCTGAAGGCGGGCTTAATTTACCTGTTAAGGGCTCGCCTTGTCCTCGCGCACTGGACAATGAATTAGCCAGTAGTGAATATGACCTACCTGTTGAATCAATAAAAATTACAGGTTTGTTACTTTTGCCTTTCACACTAGTTAAATAACTATCGCCTGCTTTATAATTAAGTGTGTTTGGATCAATACTATAGCCTTTAGCGCTGCGTACCCAACCTTTTTCACTAAGCACGACGGTAATATTTTCAGCAGGTGCTAAATCATCTTCACTAAAAGCTTGAGCAGTATTTACATTTCTTTTAATGTTAGATCTACGCTCATCACCAAAATCCTTAATAATAGCTTTTAGTTCTTTTTTAATCAAAATTTTAAGACGCAAGTCACTTGAAAGTAGCAATTTTAATTTTTCTTTCTCTAATGCTAAGTCTTGTTGCTCGGCTTGAATTTTAATTTCTTCTAATTTTGCAAGATAACGCAATTTTAGCTCTAAAATTGCTTCTACTTGAATATCACTCAACTTAAAATGATCGATTAATACTAATTTTGGCTTATCATGCTCACGAATAATGGCAATCACTTCGTCAATGTTTAAAAAAGCAATAAGCAATCCTTTTAAAATATGTAGACGCACAAGAATTTTATCAAGGCGATAGGTTAAACGATTAATTACAACTTTCATTCTATAGCTTAACCATTCTTTAAGCATCGGAATAAGTGACAGAACACCAGGCTTACCGTTCAAACCAATCACATTCATATTAACACGGTAACTTTTTTCAAGCTCAGTTGTGGCAAATAAGTGCAGCATTAATACATCTACATCAACTCGATTAGAACGTGGAATAATAACAATACGTGTTGGATTTTCATGATCTGACTCATCTCGAATATCATCCACCAAAGGTAGTTTTTTCGCACGTATTTGCGCTGCAATTTGGATAATTACCTTGGCACCAGAAGTTTGAAAAGGTAACGCTTCAATCACAATATTGCCTTTTTCTTTTTGATAAATAGCACGCATCTTAACCGACCCATGACCTGTTTCATAAATTTGTCTAAGATCTGCAGGTGAGGACACAATATCAGCATCGGTGGGATAATCAGGTGCTCGAATAATCTGCATGATTCCATCTAAATCCATAGATGGTTTATCTAATAACGCAATACAAGCGCTCACTACTTCGGTCAAATTATGCGGTGGCACATTAGTTGTCATACCCACAGCAATACCTGAAGTGCCATTTAGTAATAAATTAGGTACTTGTGCAGGCAGATTTTTAGGCTCTTGAAGTGAACCATCAAAATTATCTACCCAATTAACCGTTCCTTGATTAATTTCACTGAGCAACAAATCTGAATAACGAGAAAGTTTACTTTCTGTATAACGCATTGCTGCAAATGATTTAGGATCATCTGGTGCACCCCAGTTCCCTTGCCCGTCAATAAATGGATAACGATAAGAAAATGGCTGTGCCATCAATACCATTGCCTCATAGCAAGCACTATCACCATGCGGATGAAATTTACCAAGTACATCACCCACAGTACGAGCTGATTTTTTAAATCTTGCTGTAGATTTCAGGCCAAGTTCACTCATTGCATAAACAATACGCCTTTGAACTGGCTTTAAGCCATCACCAATAAAGGGCAATGCTCGATCAAGAATAACATACATTGAATAATCAAGATAAGCACGCTCACTAAACTCAGCGACACTTTGTTGTTCAAGACTAATCTGATTCATTATGGATGTTAAGGATAGTTAAAATTAGACTATATTTTAATTCAACTTTTGATAAATTAAAAGTGGTTTTATGATATCTAGATAAGTTCTTATATAGTGTACTACTATTGATAATATCAAAGACAATTTACACTTGATTATTTTAAGACTTTCAATGAAATGATTAAGCAAGTCTTCTGTAAATTGAATGGTGCCAATATTATGCCTAATAGGCCATGTAGTAGTTAATGAATAAAAATATCAAATTAGTAGCGCCATTCATGATATTGGCCAAAGAGATTATGATTAAATTTTCTCACGTTACTGCTGAAGACACTACTTAAGACGCCACTATTTAACGATGTATAATTGACAGTATTTTCACTGTCTAAATTTAGTAAATACACTAAAAAATAGATGCTATTTGATTTACCCTTATTATTTAAAAACACACAAGTATTAAATTGTTTTACAAATTCAAAAAAGGATAAGAGTTATTAAACTCTATCAATAGAAAAGAACTTAAAGGTTGGACTATTGGCTTAATAGCATGAAACAAATTTCTACAAATCATCTACTGATTACGCCTAAAGATGCACAAAGTTTAAAATTTCGCAGCATAAGTTCTGATGCACTCAAAGCACAGTTTGAAGCCATTGATGCAAATCCACAAAAGATGTTTTTTGAAATTTATAATGCTTTGGTAACAGACGTTATTGATGGTCAAAAAAAATCTTTGAGGTGCAAAAAGATACAATCATATCTGACCATAGCGTTTTAGAATACATTTTAATAACACTTTACCTGACAATATTCGCTTTGAACTATAAAAAATTATCAAAGAAGTGGCTGCTAAAGTCACTTAATTTGCACTTGACACTGCAATAAAAAATATGAAAACATTATAGATTCTGGCAAAACCAATACCTACATTCTAACCCCTGAACAAAAAACAGTGAGTTATAACAATGAAACTAGTTTGGGCTAAATTTGAAAATCAGATAGGTAAAGATGCTACAGTTCAGCAATGTAACACTATAAAAACTAAAAAAATAATACGACAGTTTGTACATTGGAAGTCATTATTTATTTGGTTAGTCTTGCTAGGTGCAATCCTACGTTATCAACGTGTAACACGTATATTGCTGTTGACAGCGTAGTCAATATTTTTTATCATATCTACTTGCATGATATTTGTCATTATTATATTCATGGGTGGTTATGAATAATATTTCTTTGCTAAAAACAATTGAAATGAAAGAACAGGAAAAAAATCATCGTTAATGCAATTTTATTATTTAAAAATGAGTCTCTAGCCTCTCTTACTGACATAATATTTGACTCAACAGAATATTATATTTTAATGTCTATTCCATTTTTAAATTAGATTTTTGTCAAAGAGATGGCACAACACAATACTTAGTTGATTTTGTGATTAGTAATATTGGCTAAATGAATTAAAGGCGGTTTATCAATGGTCAGTATTGGCTTGTATAATGTTTGCTACTGTATCAAGTTTATCACCTGCCACTATTATTGTCATTAGCTCTATTGTGATTAGTTCTTCTGACACTATAGTTCTCGCCTTCAATTGTTATGGTGATTTATGCGGCTACTACTGAAATAACAGTGAATAGAATGTTTTTAGCTGACGTTATGCCAAGATTAATTATCGGCTCAATGATGATGATTGCCAATTACATCATCGCTAAAATGAAAGGTTATCCAAGTATGTTTTAAGAGTATGAAGAATTTAGCAAAATCTTTCACTAAGGCCTTAAGTATATTATTCTTAGTCATTATTGTTATGGATAAGCATCTACGACAATGTACTGAAGTAGTGGTAGTAGTATATGTATTTATCTTAGACTTGTTTATAACAATATAAGATATTTCCTAGGTCATTACAAACTCAGCAAAAACTTCAATTATGTTGATGTTCATTATTGTAAATGCTATGTTGTTTGCTTTTGTATTAACAAACAAGCGTATTCTTCACGAAATTGTAAAAACGATTTTTTTAGTTTACTTGTTTGGGGGGTTATTTATTATTACTCATCGTAGGTAATTTTATGAAACCAGCAACATTGTTCATCATGATTGTTAATATAGAAATCAGCATGTTGACACCCTACTCAGTTTGTCATCTCAGGCATGCCTTTAAATAAGTGTCATTAAATCAACATTACCATTGTTCCAAAAACATCTATTTATCTACCCACCTTGCTAATGGGTCTAGAAATCACAGATGACTAATTGGTATAATCTAGAAGGTATGAAATATTTTCATAGTAAAACAATATAAAAAGAGACAAATTTCTAAACTTTCTACTTAAACAAAAAATTCTAAACTAATACCGTCACTAACAACTTTTTTACTATAAGCTAGATATTTAAAAGTTATATAAAATTTTTCTTATAAACTAAATTCAAAAAAGTGAATGTTTTAGCTATGATGAGCACATAACAAAGCCAAATAAACAACGCTAAACCATTTTTAATTATCACCATTGTGGTTTTAATATTGAGTGTAATGGCTTTATATGCAAAAATGTCAGCAACATCGCTAATATTTAGAAGAGTGCACAATTTAAGCGTTGACCCCCAAGGAAAGAGTAAAAGTACTAACACGCCACCAACCGCAAATTGATAAAATTTATTCAGACAATATGGCACTAAATATTCATCAAGAGATTAGCAAATATCTGAAAAAAATCAATGCTTTCCTTTATTAAACATTCACACAAAGCAACTAAAACGTAAGTTTATTGTTCATGCCCCTGATTGTTAATTGGACAAGGAAACACGTATTCTAGTTCCTGCAACACTTAGGCATTATGCCTAAATAAAAAAATTATCATGAGTGTCCAAGGGTATAATTTTGAAGTATTGGATGAGGATATTTAGCATAAACAATTTGACAATTTTGACGCATTCAGTAAACAAGCCCGAATCTCAATAGAAATTTTACCCAAATACCACTGTGATATTTAATCATCACCAATCTGTGATGTTAAACGAGTCAATTGGCGCGCTTAATATAAAAACTGATGGCATTTATATTGATGCAACTTTTGGTCGTGGTGGTCATGCTCAAGGTATATTAAATAAGTTAGGTGAACAAGGAAAATTAATTGCCTTTGACCAAGATATTAATGCGATTGAATATGCTCATAAAAATTTTACTGATAGTCGTTTAACTCTTATCTATAGTGCATTTTCCAATATGCTAAACATCATAACCCAACAAGGGCTTATGAGCAAGATTGATGGTATTTTAATGGATCTTGGTGTCTCATCACCTCAGCTGGACAATGCACAACGTGGTTTTAGTTTTAAGGCTGATGGCCCATTAGATATGCGTATGAACCAAACCACAGGTATGAGTGCCACGCAATGGCTAAACTTAGCCAACGAGGAAGAAATTGCCAATGTTATTTATCAATTTGGTGATGAAAAAAGATCACGACATATCGCCACTAGAATCAAAAAATACCAACAAAAGCACACATTAGAAACAACTTTAGCACTTGCTGGCATTGTTAGTAAGGTCGTAAAAAGACAAAAAAATAAACATCCTGCCACACGAACTTTTCAAGCCATACGTATTTTTATCAATCAAGAACTTAAACAGCTTGAAGATGTACTGGAACAATCCAAAGATATTTTAAGAAAAGATGGTAGACTGTCTATTATTAGTTTTCACTCGATTGAAGATCGTATTGTTAAACATTTTATTCAAAAAAATTCACGACAAAAAAACTTGCCAAAAGGCTTGCCTATTATTGACTATAAAATTGAAAAAACTTGCCTGAAAAATTTAGGCAAGTACTTTGCTAGTAAGGCAGAAATTAGTAGAAATAAACGTGCTCGTAGTGCAATTTTACGAGTAGCGAGCAAAAATTAAAATGCGCTTAAATATCAATAAAACCAAGCTTAATATCGCGTTAATACTAGGTGTGGTTGCGTTGAGTATTTTAACCATTTATTGGCATCATCAAATGTATCTTTTATATACTCAGTCAAAACATATAGAAGCACGAAACCAGCAATTAGTTGCTCTACACAAACAATTGTTAATCAAACAATCACAAACAACCAGTGGCAGTGAAATCAAAGCTAAAGCTCTAAAAATATTAAAAATGCAAGCACCTAAAAGACAAATAGAATTGTTACTATGAGTGGAAAAATATCAACTATTTCAAAAGCATTGATACTAAGGCGGGTACAAAATTATTGGCACAGGCAAGGTGCAATTAAGTATTTTTTTATATTTCTTTTTAGTGTTTTTTCTTATCAAACCACTTCTATATCACAATCTAATATTATAGGTTTATCAATACAAAACAGAGCTTATCATCAAGCCACTAGTTTAGAGACAAAAATCGCACAACGAGGTGATATCCTAGATAGAAATGGACATATTCTTGCCAGTAATTTGCTATTAAAACGCCTTAATTTAGACCCAACACTAATTCAGGTTGAATTTATTCCAAAATTGGCGCGTATTCTAGATATAAAAGTTCAAACACTCAGTAAGTTGCTTGCATCAAAACGAAAAATTGGTTCAAAATATCTAATTATTAAAAAAAATATCACACTCACTGACCCTATTATTAACAAATTAAAACAATTAAATTTAATGAGAATTTTAGTCTGTGCAAACAAAAATATTACTAATAAATTAAGTTTCATTGAACGCACCTTAAACACCTTAAACCTACAAAAAACAAAAACAACCTACACCCTGGTTAAGCAATGTAAAAAAGCAAGGATTGCTGGTGTAGCATTACAACAAGATACAAAAAGATACTATCCAAAATCTGCCTCACTAGCACCACTACTAGGTCGAGTTAATGCCAATAAGAAAGGCGCCTCTGGTATTGAAGGAGAATTTGAAAATAGACTTGCTGGGCATAATGGACAAACACTAATTAATTTTAAAGCCAATACCAATGAGGCATATTTCAATTCTAAAACAATCATTCAGATACAACAAGGGCAAAACATAATGTTGACCATTGATACTGATATTCAGTACCATGCTTATGAAGCTATTAAAAAAGCAGTTCAAAAGCACGAGTCAGATTCAGGCTCAGCCATTATTCTTACACCAAATGGTGAAGTGCTGGCCATGGTGAACTACCCTGCTGACAATCCAAATGATAATAGTACTTACAATGCTGAGCATTATCGTAATAGAGTACTATCTGATAAAGTAGAACCTGGTTCAACCATGAAACCATTTACCATGCTTTTGGCATTGGATAAAAACCAAATAACAGCCACTGAAGATGAATTTATTGATGTTTCAAAACGCATTGGCCATATCAAACCAGATGGTAAATATAAGCAAATGACGATTAAAAAAATATTGCAAAGATCTCACAATCTTGGTACTGTTAATATCTCCGAAAGACTTGAACCAGAAGCTATGTACAACACTTGGAATAAGCTGGGATTTGGCCATCAACTAGACCTTATACCAAGCATTGAAAATTCTGGTTCATTAAGACACTTTAACTCATGGACATTAAGTGATAAACGCACCTTATCATTTGGTCATGGTCCAATGGAGACTAATCTGGCACAATTAGCCAGAGCTTATTTAGTATTTGCCAATAAAGGTGCGATACCGCAATTAAAACTGATTAAAAATACCAGTACTGAGAACATAACCCAAGTATTTAACAAGCAATCTATTGCAAAAATTGCTCAGTTATTAAGCACAGTTACCTCAAATCAAGGGTCGGGATATCGAGCGCAAATTAAAGGCTACAATGTAGCTGGCAAAACAGGAACGGCAGAGATGGTAGTTAATGGTTCATATAATAAAAAAGGCGCTAAGCGCACTTTCTTTACTGGCTTTGTACCTGTTAAAAAACCTAAATATATTATGGCAGTGAGGCTTGATTATCCTAAAAAATGCTATACCTCTTGGAACCCCAATCTTCGAAGCAAATGCGAAGGGTCAAACTCAGCGGCAATGGTATTTAAAGAAGCAATGGGACATATTTTAAACAATGATGTTTCAATTAAATTAAGCATGAAAAACTAACTTTTAAGTTTGCCTTTTCTTGCTTGTAAGCTCTTTGTATATTCTATTTCATTTGTGATTAATAAAGCATTTTCATTTTTTTGTTTTTTTTCAATTTTTAACAAGGCATCTAAAAATTCATCTTTATAGTCGTAATTTTTTAATACTTTTTTCTTATTGTACAAATCAAGCAATTGTTGTTTCTGAGGGAATGGTTTTATTATATCTTCTAAAGTAATATCCTCTTGCAACAAAGCTGAATTAGCCAAATTTTGCAACACATCTGCATCATTAATTTTTCTCACCCTAAGTTCTACCGTTTCATCAATCATAGAAGGATAATTTAGCAATAAGCCAATCATTTGATCAATTAATGAATTACTACTCTTAATGGGTGCTGATATTAGTGCTTTATAATTGTCATCACTATCATAGAAATCAGATATAGGTGGCTCTTCATAATTTTTCGGTATGTCAAATGTATTGATTTGAACGGGTGTATCTTGTCGTTCTAATATATATTTAATCTGTTCAATACTTTGATTAACTTCACCTGCTAACCCTTCTAGCAACTGTTGTTGGTAAATCTTATAATTTATTTTTCTTAGCAATGTTGATACTTTTTCTAAAAATAAGGTTTTACCTTCAATTGTGCTAAAATCTAACTCTGCCTTAATATGGCTAAATAAAAATTGACTCAAGGGTTGTGCATTTTCAATACGTGTTACAAATACTTTACTTGATTCTTTTTTAACCAAACTATCTGGGTCTTCGCCATCTGGCAAAAATAAAAATTTAACAGTTATACCGGTTTTAATCACTGGCAAAGTGACATTTAATGCTCGCCAAGCGGCTTTTTTCCCAGCATTATCACCATCAAAACAAAAAATAATGGTATTTGTTACACGCGATAAAATATTTAAATGCTCTATCGTAGTTGCTGTACCTAACGTAGCAACCACTTGTGATATACCTACTTGATGAAGAGCAATCACATCCATATACCCCTCTACAACTAATATATAGTCAATCGAACGTGAATATTTACGCGCATGATACAAGCCATAAAGCTCTTTTGATTTTGAAAAAATAGGCGTTTCAGGTGAATTTAAATATTTTACCTTGGTATTATTATCAAACGTCCGACCACCAAAAGCAATAATATTGCCTTTAGCATTATGAATGGGAAACATAAGACGATCTTTAAAAAAATCGTAATATTGTCCTGAACGGTATTGATCATCACATAGTAATCCCATCGTTTTTAAATCAGCAATATTTTGGTCATTTTGTTCAAATTCAGATAGCAAATTACTACTAGGTGGTGCAAAACCTAGCTCAAAATACTTGGCAATTTTGCCGCTAATACCTCTATTTTTAGCATAATTAACCGCTTTATCTTTCGCAGGAGATTGTTTTAATTGCTGAATATAGAACTGTCTAACTCGCTGCATTAAGTTTCGATAACGAGCTAATCTTGAATCTACAGATTTAACATTCTCATCATACACCACGCTAATGCCTAATTCACCAGAAATGGTCTCTATCGCCTCAACCAAGCCTAGATTATCAAACTTCATAACAAAATTAATCACACCACCACCTTCGTCACAACCAAAGCATTTATACATTTGCTTTTCAACTGAAACGCTAAACGACGGGGTTTTCTCATGATGAAATGGACAACATGCTTTGTAATCTTTGCCTACCTTTTTAAGTGGCACACGCCGATTAATTATGTCAACAATATCTACACAATTAGGTAAATCATCTTTAAAATCTGCATTAACAAACGGCATTTTCTGTATTAATATTTAAGACATTTAAAGTGATATTTTAATGACAAAAACAAAGTTTTATCATCCTAAATTTATACCCACTTGGGCTTTAATTGGCTTGATGAAACTAACCGCTAAATTACCGCTTAAAATCCAGTTAATGATGGGTAAAATAATAGGCAGGGGATTATATCCATTGTTAAGTAGACTTAGAAAAATTGCTTTTGTGAATATCTCTAAATGTTTTCCTAATAAAAATAAAGTTCAAGTAACACGTTTAGTTAAACAGCATTTTGAAGCATTAGGCATTGGACTGTTTGAAATATCAAATTGCTTTTATTTAAGCGACAAAAAACTCAAGCAACGTTATAACATTGAAGGCTCTGAGATTTTACAAAACGCCTTAGACAAACAACAAAATATCATTTTACTCGTTGGACATTTTACAACCATGATGCTTACTGGCAGGATGCTACTACAAAACTTTGATTTTGCTGATGTTTACCGCCCACAAAATAACGCCTTATTTGACAATAAAATGCAAAAAATATTCACCCAACATGGCAGTTTGATGATTAAAGCTAAAGACACCAGAGCCTTAATCCGAACCTTAAAATCAGGCCTACCAATTTGGTACACACACGACCAAGATTTAGGTACAAAAATTAGCACTTTTTCACCTTTTTTTGACATACAAACTGCCACAATAAAAGCCACAGAAAAATTAGCTCGCATTGATAATACGGTCGTTATTCCCTTGTCCTTTACTCGTCAACACACAACTTATACACTAGAATTTTCTCCTGCTTTGGTGAATTATCCTAATGACAAACCCCAAAAAAATACACGACTAACCAACCAAATATTACAACAACAAATTTTAAAAGCACCAGAACAATATTTATGGATTCATAAGCGCTTTAAAACTAGACCAAATAATGAACCATCTTTTTATTAACTTTTAAAGAATAATAAGGCAAATTAGAGTATAATTCATCTCCTTTTAATTATAGATTTATTATGTCGATTGACACCCAAGCAATTATTAAAAAATATCAGAGTAAAACTGGTGATACTGGTTCAAGCAATGTACAAATTGCCTTATTAACAGCTCGCATTAAACACTTAACTGAGCATTTTAAAACTCATAAAAAAGATCACCACTCAAGAAGAGGACTTCTACATTTAGTTTCTCAGCGAAAAAAATTACTAATCTATCTTAAAGACGCTAATACAGCTTCCTATTCAAACTTAATTATTCATCTAGGACTTAGAAAATAATTTAAAACATTTTTATGAAAGCCCCATTTGGGGCTTTTTTTATACCTAAAATAACACCATGGAACTCTCACCCACTTATCAAAAAATACAAGATTTAAAACAACGCACAATTGTCCTATTAACACACATTAGTTTAGAAAAAAAACAAGCTCGACTAGAAGAGGTTTTATTGGAAATGGAAAACCCGAATATCTGGACAAACCCTGATCAAGCACAAGTCTTAGGACAAGAAAAATCAAAACTAACATCAATTTGTCAAACTTTTAAACAAGTAAATTCTGTTTTAGAAGATGCGCAGGAGTTATTAAATATGGCTCAAACAGAAAATGATGAAGACACAGCAAATGATATTATTGATGATTTAGACACCATCCAATCTTCCATTGAAAAACTTGAATTTGAACGCATGTTTAGTGGTGATTTAGATGTTAATTCTGCTTATTTAGACATCCAATCTGGTTCAGGTGGTACAGAAGCCCAAGATTGGGCAGAAATGGTGTTACGTATGTACTTACGCTGGGGTGAAAAACACAATTTCAAAGTTAAACTCATGGAAACCTCAGCAGGAGAAGTGACTGGCATTAAATCCGCAACTATTCATTTTGATGGTAAATACGCATTTGGCTGGTTACGTACAGAAATTGGTATCCATCGCTTAGTTAGAAAATCCCCCTTTAATGCTAATGGTAAACGCCATACTTCATTTTGCTCTGTGTTTGTTTCCCCAGAAGTAGATAATGATATTGATATTGACATCAACCCATTAGATTTACGCGTTGACACTTACCGTGCTAGTGGTGCCGGTGGCCAACACGTCAATAAAACCGAATCAGCCGTACGCATCACCCATCTACCCACCAATATCATTGTGCAATGCCAAGACGGTCGCTCACAACGCGCTAACAAAGATCAGGCCATGAAACAATTAAAATCCAAACTTTATGAGTTAGAAATACAAAAACGCAACGCTGAAAAACAAAGCCTAGAAGACAAAAAATCTAACATCGGTTGGGGACACCAAATTCGATCCTATGTGCTCGACCAATCAAGAATTAAAGATTTACGCACTGGCGTTGAAAGCACTAATACGAACGATGTTTTAGATGGTAATTTAGATCAATTTATTGAAGCAAGTTTAAAGGCCTGGTTATAACTTTTTTTGTTTTTATTAATTCTTACCCAATTTTTCTAACGAAAAATCGTATTTTTAAGTGATTCACTCTACTTCTTAAGAATACACTCAACTTTAGGTAGTACAATTTTATATACTTTTCAATGAATGCTTTCAAGTTTTCTTAATTTCTTAGTAAGCATTCTTTGTGTAATATTTGGCACAAATTTTCTTAACTCTCCAAAGCGTTTTTATCATTGGACTAATCTTCTTTAGTATATTAAATGATACTATATACTAATTATGCACCTAATTGACAATAACATACTTTAATTCTAACATGGTTTTATTATTAAAAATGGGTAACAAAAATGAACATAAGATTTAATCATATCGTCCCAAGATGTGAAAATATTAATACTATTACTGTTTTTACAGAGATTATTGGCCTATAAAAAAGCTTTATACCTCCTTTTGCCTTCCTAGATTATTGACTGTATTCACCAAAAATAAGCAAAAGGCAATTATTTATATTTTTAGCAAAAGGTTAAATTTAATGAATTTTAAATTGACTTTAATGAAAATTTTGTACTTGCTTCAAATACCAAACAAGTATTTTAAAAAACCGGGGGAATATAACGATTGAAATTGATTTTATTATTTAATTCATAGGAGAGAAAATGAAAATATTACTAGTAATAGTAGGTTATTCAATTTTTGATGTCAAAGAACAACTAAATGATTTTTTAAGTTATTTAACTGATAATCATCTTAGTAAAAAAGGCTACAAAGTTAAAATTTCAAAGGAAAATTTTTACCCTAATAATTAAATTAATAATAGAGTTTGCCGATATTAGTAGTTACAGAAATTCTATACTATTATAGAGGAAATGCCTTAATAGAGCGTTTTAATACAATAGATACGCAAAATTGTTACCAACAAGCAGATGATCTATTTAGACTGATGAATGAATTACAAAAAATACAATTAACGGCTATAACTGTTGAAAATATTAGCACAAGACAGTCAAGCAACACAACAACAAATGCTTGCACAATTTAAAAACGTAGATGTCGATTATGTAAATAGAATTGATAGTATTATGAAAAATTTACAAGGAGAAAACCATGATAAATGAAGACTATCACGAAACACAAGAAAATCTTGTACCAAGAAACCAAAGATACGCATAAAATAATTATGTCTTAAATGGAAGAATTAAAAGCAATTTATTGATATAATCAACGCATCAAGTTGATAAGTATAAAGCCTATTGATGCCTGTCAAGATACTGAGATATTGGTCATTTTGGCACATAATTGTGATAAAAAGAACATACAGCAATAGTCTTGAAGTAGATTAAATAAAAAGATAGTACTTTTGATAAAGAGTTAAAAAAATTATTTATTCACCAATAAACTTATTACGCATTAAAAAATTATAAAAAGTTTTAGACCTTTGTAAAGGATAACCATGAATACAGATTATGACATGATTGCCATTGGCGCAGGATCTGGTGGATTATCTGCAGTAGAACGTGCAGCAGAATATGGAAGAAAATGCCTAATTATTGAGGTAAAAATTATTGGTGGCACTTGTGTTAATGTGGGTTGTGTGCCTAAAAAAGTAATGTGGTTTGCTGCCAATACTGGAAGCATAATTAAAAACGCTAAAGGCTTTGGCTTTGAAGTTGAACAAAAAGGATTTTCTTGGAAAAAACTTAAAGTAGGACGAGATAATTATATCAAGAGCATCACCAATTGGTACGATAGCTATTTACAAAAATTGGGTATTGATTATATTCACGGCTTTGGACAATTGGTTGATAAAAATATCGTATCAGTTAATGGCAAAGAATATACTGCTGAATATATCATTCTTTCCTCTGGTGAGGAACCAGCTGTACCACACATTGAAGGCTCTGAATATGGCATTACTTCTGATAACTTTTTTGCACTAGAAGCATTACCTAAAAAAGTGGCTGTGATTGGTGGTGGCTATATTGGCGTTGAACTAGCTGGCGTATTAAATGCACTAGGTAGTGAAGTAACGCTTTTCTGCAGAGCAGATAAATTATTGCGCGGTTTCGACTCTATGATTCAAAATACACTTGATAAAGATTACTCAAGTCACGGCATCACCATCCACCATAATACCCAAATTGACAAAGTTTCAAAAAACAAAACCTTGTTTACTAATCAAGGTGCATTTACCGGGTTTGATACAATTATTTGGGCAGTCGGACGAAATCCAATGACACAACATTTAGGGCTTAAAGTTGCTGGTGTTAAATGCGACCAAAAAGGTTTTATTCAAACAGACAAATTTCAAACCACTAATGTTGACAATATTTTTGCACTGGGTGACGTCACGGGACGCACATCCCTCACACCAGTAGCAATTGCTGCAGGTAGAAGACTGTCTGATAGACTTTACAATAATATGACCGACAGACACTTAGACTACAATAATATTGCCACTGTGGTGTTTTCACATCCACCTATTGGCATGGTTGGTCTAACTGAAGCTCAAGCTAACGAGAAATTCGACAAGATAAAAATTTACAAATCAGAATTCACACCAATGGCCGATGCTCTACTTGAGCACAAAACCACCACTGCACTAAAACTAGTTTGTGCAGGTGATAATGAGAAAGTAATTGGTTGTCATATCATGGGTCATGGTGCTGATGAAATACTACAAGGCTTTGCAATGGCCATCAAAATGGGCGTAACTAAAAAACAATTTGACGACACAATAGCGATTCACCCTACTATTTCTGAAGAGTTGGTAACAATGCGCTAGAACCATTTTTCGCCATCGATACAACCTAATTTGTGGCATATTAAAACCTCAAAAATCATACTTGTTTACCTTGGTGTATCCTCCTTCTTTTAATAAGAATTTTTATAAGAAAATATCCATTCCTTGTGTGTCCAAACATCAACATTACCCTTGTAAACACGCGTCAAAACACGATTGTAATAATAAAATATCATTAGCTTAACTAATAATTCACCTAGAAAATTTTGCAAATAATTCTTATAAAAATAGCCACAATAAATTATTTTATACAAAACCTATCATCTGTCGGTAAAATCAATTATTTTATCTTAGGTCTTTATAAAGCATGGATGCATTAAAACAAACAAAATTTGACGATAAAAACTTGATACCTGCCATCGTCCAAGATTTTAAAACAGGAGATATCTTGATGTTTGCTTGGATGAATCAAGAATCTTTAGCGTTAACTATAGAAAAGCAACAAGCAGTTTATTATTCTAGATCACGCAAAAAACTTTGGTTTAAAGGCGAACAGTCTGGACATACGCAACTCATTAAAGAAATCTTTACAGATTGCGATAATGACGTTATCCTACTCAGGGTGGATCAAGTTGGAGGTATTGCTTGCCATACAGGCAGAAAATCATGCTTTTTCCAACAACTAGATAAAAACAATTGGAAAACCGTTGCTAACGTATTAAAAAATCCGAAAGATATTTATGAATGATATACTAATAAAATTAGAACAAGTTTTAGAGCAAAGAAAATCTGCTAAAGTAGATGAATCGTATATCTCATCTTTGTACAATAAAGGTACAGATGAAATTTTAAAAAAAATTGCTGAAGAATCTGCCGAGGTAATTATGGCGGCTAAAGATGGTGTAAATGATAAAATTATCTATGAGGTAGCCGATCTTTGGTTTCACACACTTGTATTACTTCGTTTTAAAGAGATAAAAGTAAATCAAATAACAAATGAATTATCCAGACGATTTGGCTTGTCTGGTTTGCAAGAAAAAGCCAAAAGAAATAATTAAACAATAGGAGAAAATCATGATGCCTGGACCATTTGAACTGATTGTCATTTTAGTAATCGTATTACTTCTTTTTGGCGGAAAACGCTTAAAAAATGTTGGTAGTGATTTGGGTAATGCTATTAAAGGCTTTAAAAAATCTATGCAAAAAGAACCGGCCGACCAAATTAATACAAAGGATAATATTGTTGAAGCTAAAACTACTAAAGAAAGCACAAAATAAGAAAATAAACCATGTTTGACGTTGGCTTTTGGGAATTTGCCTTAATTGGTATTATTGCACTCATTATAGTTGGACCGAAACGTATGCCAGCAATTGCTAGAAAAGCAGGCACTTATGTTGGCAAGGCTAAGCGTTTTATTGCCAATATTCAGGAAGATATTAGTGATGAACTTGAAATTGACAAACTCAAAGAACATCTAAGTACTGTGGATAAAAAACCCAATATTTTAGAGATTTTTGATGACACCAAAAACACTTTCAATGATGTTAAAAACAACACTGATCAAAAATAATGACCAATAAAGAAATGACTTTTGTTCAGCATTTGGTTGAACTTCGTAATATTTTATTGCACTCGATTATTGCTATTTTGATTATTTTTATTGGCATTTTTCCCTTTGCTAATGAGATTTATAGTTTTATTGCAGCGCCCATTATTAATGTACTGCCTGAAAATACTAACATTATTGCCATTAATGTTATATCGCCATTTTTAACACCCTTAAAAATGTCTCTCATTATTGCTGTCTATGTAGCTATGCCCTATCTTTTATACCAAATATGGTCATTTGTTGCGCCTGCACTTTACAAGCATGAAAAACAAATGATTTTGCCATTGGTTGTTTCATCGACCATTTTATTTTATACAGGCTTGTTGTTTTCTTTTTACATTGTTTTTCCTGTTATATTTGGTTTTCTATCTAGTGTTGCTCCAAACATTGTCGATCTTACCCCAGATATTCAATATTACTTGGACTTTGTGCTCAAAGTTTCTTTTGCCTTTGGTGTGGCTTTTGAAGTACCTATTGCTACAATTTTATTGATTATGTTTGGTATAACAACGGTCGATAAATTAAAAAGCAACCGACCTTATGCAATTATTGGCGCTTTTATTTTAGGCATGCTGTTAACACCACCTGATATCATTTCTCAAACCTTAATCGCAATTCCAATGTGGTTGTTATTTGAAACAGGTCTGATTTTTGCACCATTATTCAAACAAAATAAACAAAAAATATCTGATAAGCCTCCTCCAAACTCTAGCAAAAAATTTTCAAAAAAAGAAAAGAATTCAGATAATAACGATTGGAATGATAATGAAATGGAGGCAGAGATGAAAAAAATTGATACTGAAATGAAAAAATTAGATAAAGAATAAACCCCCTACTCTAATAATTCAAAAGCATTAATCACACTTTCAGCTACATCAACAATACGCTTATTTTTATTCATGGCCATTTTACGTAACGACTGGTAGGCTTCATCTTCATTCACATCCTTGTGTTGCATTAACAAGCCTTTAGCTTTTTCAACTGCTTTACGTTCTGAAAGCTGATTACGTGTCGCATCCAGCTCGTCTTTAAGTGCTTGAAACTCTCTAAATCTAGCAATAGCTACATCAATAATAGGTTGTACTCTATTCTCTTCAAGGCCATCAACAATATAAGCATGAACGCCAGATTTAATAGCAGAGCTTGCCATTCCAGGATTTGATTCCTCAGTAAACATAACAATAGGTTTGGTTTTATTAATATCTGTCAAATTTGCAAACACTAGCTCATCAGGAATATCTGCATTAACAATCACCATATCCGCATACGTCATTTCATTACTGTCTTGCAAGTTTGAGCTATCACTCATACAACAAACCACTTCATGACCTTTGTCTTGCAAAGCTTTACGTAACATAGATGAACGTCCTGTATTTTTATCAACTAAGATAATTTTTAAAGCGGTATTCACTTAATACGTGATTTAAAAATAGCTCTATGCACATCACCAATACTAACAATACCAACTAATTTATTATTATGAGTCACTGGGATTCTTCTGATATTTCTAAGCCACATTGTGGATGCTGCTTTAAGACATGGCATACTTAAATCAATACTAGCAACATCTTTAGTCATTAATTCACCCACTTTGACATTCATTGTGTTTTTGTAATTGTGCTCCATATTTTCAAAGTCAAAATACGTATCACTCATCACTTCATCTAATTTTGGAAACATGTGTTGCAGAATATCTTTTTCAGAGATAATGCCTACTAAATTGTTATCATCATCTACCACTGGCGCGCCACTAATATGATCCATAACCATAATAATAGCAATATCTTTGGCTAGCTGATCAGGGGTAACTGTTTTTACATTGGTTGACATAATATCTTGAACTTGCATAACGACTATCCTCAATCAAAGGTTTGTATTCTACCGTTAAAAACGCCAATCATAATCAAGATTGGCATTTTTTTATTTTAGAAAAGTAAGGAATTTAGAATGACTTACTGATACTAAATATTGTGTTTTTATCATTAGTTTGAGCTTTACTACACCAAACATAACCATTATAAAAATTAGCACCAATTGATGATTAAGCTTTTTCTTAAACCAAAGATACTGAACTAAATATTGAAGTTAAACATAATGCTAATAATATTCTTTTGTCCTGTTTTTCATATATTTCCTTGTTTAATTTTAAAAAAAATTAAATTTAAAATAAGAGCCAAAAACGCTTACTTTTTTGTGTTGCCTATTGTATTTATCTGTTAACCTCAGAATAAGCTTCTAGATCATATTCTAAAATATCAGCACCTAATAATTCTTACTTTTCAAAAACTAGAATATCCATAACTATCTTAAGTACTAGCCACAATACTATTGAATGCCAAATACCCAAATAAAAATTGCATCCACTGGATCATCAATTTTGAATACTCTATCTAGAATATTAATCGAAAATACCATCAACAGCACTAATCAATATCACCTCTAAAACGCTCGGCGTGTCTAAGCTTGCAGTAATTTCCACCAATCTAGCTAATAAACGTCCATTAGGTACCATCGTTAAAATCTGCATTAGCATTTTCCTTGCTTGTCATTACTAGCACTGAATCTTCATTAAACCCAAACGAACTCCACAAAATAAACCTCACTTAGGCATATTAAGCGTGGAATCACTCTAGAAATCATATTTATCCTTACAAACATCCAACTATGCCTACAATATAAACAATACTTGAACCTGCAAAATTAACAAAGCCCAAATCAGCGAACTTAAACAAACTAAAAATTGCATCACCATTCCAACTCTAAGCACCTTCTATTGGATAAATCACCCTTGTAAATACAACGACAAAAGCAAATAATTACAAACAGGCTAATATTTTTGCTCAAAATTTTAGCTGTATTTTTACTACGAGAACCAAGCGCGCTTCTAGTATTAAAAAAACAAAGCAGCCATACACAATTAATACGTCCATTAAAACTAAGGAGGGGGTTACATTTTTTCAATTAATGTATTTTTCATGTTATCTCCTTATAGTGCTACTGAACCAATTTCACCCGTACGAATACGAAATACTTGATCTAATGATGAAACAAATATTTTTCCATCACCAATCTTACCCTCTCCTTCTGATTTAGCAGCAACTCTGATAATCTCAACCACACCATCAACTTGATTTGCTGCAATGGCAATTTCTAGTTTAACTTTAGGTAAAAAATCTACCGTATATTCTGCACCACGATAAAGCTCTGTGTGTCCTTTTTGACGACCAAAGCCTTTGACTTCTGTAGCTGTAATGCCTGAAACACCAATGTCAGAAAGAGCTTCTATAACATTATCAAGCTTAAACGGCTTAATAATTGCTATTATCATTTTCATTTAATTTCTCCTTTTTAAAACAAAAAAGCCAGTCGTTATACTTGTAAAAAATATAAACTTAACGACTAGCTTCAATACCTTATTTTCAGTTTCATGATGTAACTAATAAAAAAGACATCTATCCAAAATTCTTTTGCAAGAAATCTAAATAAATATCTATGTTCTTTGCTAAACGCCCACCTTTGGGCGTTAAACCACTAGTAATTATAATCATAAAAATAAAATTGCACTATTTTTTTTATTAAAAAATAGTGCAATTTTATCATGAGTACCATTTGTACTCATTTATTACGTGGTTAAATTTTAGATAAATAATCAGTTTCAGTCATCACTACCACACCAAATTTTTCAGCATCTTTGATTTTTTTTTGTCCAACTTTATCACCAATGACTAAGTAATCTATTTTAGCACTAATAGAAGTTGAAACTTTAATGCCAATTGACTTGGCATGTTTTTTCATATCATCTCTTGAATGGTTCATTTTGCCAGTAAAAACAATTTTTTTATCAAATAATTCATGTGTTAATGTTTGTAAGTCTTTAGTTAGTATGGTTGTTTCTAAATTAAAACCATATTGATATATATGATTAAACTCATCAGCAATAGAGATTAATCCTTGTACAATTATTTGTCCTGTTAATTCGGCAAAGCCATCAATATTAGCTATTTCTTTTAAATTTAAATCAAAAATATCATTCAAATGATGGGACTTTAAAAGGTTTTCGCAATTACCTAAACCCATTCTATGCATGCCAAATGCTGCTAAAAAACGCCAGTCTTCAACCTGCTCACTAACAGAGCGATTTAGCTGATTAATAAGATTCATACTGGTTTTTTCACCAAATCCTATTGTTACTAAATCTTCTATATTTAAAGCATAAATTTGTGAAACTGACCTAATATCATGTGCATATAGCTTTTCAATAGTGGCAATACCAAAACCATCATTATTAGCCAATATCTTAAAAAAATAGGCCATTTTCCCAATAATTTGAGCAGGGCAATTTTTATGATTAATGCACGTGAGAAAATCTGACTTCCAAACAAGTGGCTTATCACAACTTGGGCAATTATCAGGAATATCAACAGGCATAGGCTTTAATACGAATATAATTTTAGGGATAACCAGTCCAGAACGAGTTAACTCAACCACACTACCCACACCAAGACCTTGCTCTTTCACCAAACCATAATTATGCCCTGTTGCGCGCATAATAGTTGCACCACTTAACAAAGTAGGTTCTAGCTCTACTACTGGGGTTATTTTTCCACTACGCCCTACTTGAGGTATCACGTTGAGTACTTTAACGTGTGCTTTGTCTTTGTTTTCTTTAAAGGCAATTTGCCAACGATGAAATTTTCGATTAGCACCCATCTGTGTTTTTAAATCAGTATTAATTGCCTCAAAAACTACGCCATCTACATCAAAATCTACCATCACCAATACCTGAGCAACAATTTGATCAAATTTAGCAACTAATTCAGCTACAAGACCTGACCAAGTAGGTAATTTAATAAACGGAATAAACAAAGCAGCCTTATCTATAATAGCCTTTTGAGCTTGCTCATCTAAGGCTTTTTCTTTAATAAGACTGGCTTGAAAATTACGTGGATATTCAAAACTATGTGCTAAATATTTCTTAAAATAGCTTTTCTTAATCACAATTTCACCCGCACCAAGTCCACGCTCAGCATCATTAAAAACACACAAACCTCGCTCGAATACTCTGGAAATATCACTGCCTTTTTTCCCATCACCTCGTGTGTAAAGCCGACTACCATCATCAAATCCAGAAAAACCGTCTAGTTTAGGCGTGGCTTTAATTTGAATGGCACTCAAATCTAAACTAATCTGCATGGCTGATTTTTCTAACCGCTTTATCCATTTACTTATTTCATCCCATGAATATGCCTTATCAATGGAAAGCATCGCCTCTGGTAATAAGACTTTTTCCTCAGAAAAAGACTGTCCCTCTGTCTCTATGAATTTGAATAACAGATTATCTGGGTCTCTATTTTTAAGTGCATCAAGATAAATAAAATCATAATCTTGGTCGCTAATAATAGGCTTTCCAGCTCGATAAGCTAGATTGGCTATTTGGCAAAATTGTGCTAATTCTTCATCTGATAACTCATCCACCAATATCTCCTGATAGATGAGTTTATTAACAATGTCTTGTAACAGCGTCACCCTTTATTTAATTAAAACTGCTTGGCAATATTACCTAAGAATTGATAACTAAAATCAATTGTTACTTGCTTATTATCTCCAGATAAATCATTAAAATAAACTTCTGTTATATTACTGGCAACTTGCCTAACAACAATTTGAAAATATTTTTTAATCGCATCATCACCAAACAGTCCTGAGAATATACCCTTATCTTCTTTTTTAACAAAATTGATATAAAAACTACCCTCTTTAACATCTTTATCCTCAACATCAATACCAAGTTGATCCAACGCCCAGCCGATATTATTCCAAGTTTCATATTGCGTTAATGAAAACATCAACTTGGCATAACCACTAATACTTTTAGCAACCTTCACCGTTAACTTTTTCTGCTCTCTAGCGGCTATAATTTTCTTTCTAGCAAGTGCATGGTCACTACCTAAAAAAGTCATTAATCGATATAGCATTTCTGTTTCAAGTGTGTGATCTTTGACTTGAGATTGCCAAATAGTATTTTCATCATCACTGCTTTTATTTGTTAATACTTCTTGCATTGAAGTAAGTGATAAATAAACCTCGGTCTTATTGCCATTGTCAGTAGACTCAATACGAAGTCTATATTTATCAACAATCGGTAATGTGTATCTAGTTTTTGTTACCTTTCTAAACATAGAACGAATAAGACCCAAAGATTGATCAGGAATTTCTGGATGATTCTCTAAAAAATTAGTCTCCATCACGCCAATTTTTTTATTAGCTTTCTTGATAATAAAGCCATGAGATTTAAAGAAACTTTTGGCCAGCCCCCAAACTGCATCTGGTTTTTTATCAACCACTAGCCAACGAAGACTACCGGATTTCTTCACCTCAATACTTGAAGCATCCTTAATTGCTCTATCTTTTTCAGAAAAACTGATCAAATCCTCTTGAATATTAGCAACATACTCACTTAACTTTAAGGCATTTTGAGTACTAGGTTTAGTTAAATCCGGGGGAACTTCTAAAGAAGTTAGTGTTTTATTTGAATAATATTTAATGTCTCTTTCACCAAGTCCGTCTTGTTTTTGTTTTTCTTTACTACCTAAAGAAATACAGCCACCCAAAGAAAATACCAAAAGCAGTATTGTTAATTTCCTGATTATCATTATTATATAATTCCTAAATTGGATAAATCTTGCTCTAACATTGCTTGAGCTTGTTGTGATAATATCATTAAGGGTAAGCGAATACCATTATTACACTTACCCATTTTAAACATTGCCCATTTAATGGGAATTGGATTAGACTCAATAAACAAATGTTGATGCAAATCAGCTAATGGTGCATTGGTTGATTCTGCTAATTCCCTGTCATTCTCAAGTGCAAATTGATAAGCAGAAGCCACCTGCTTTGGTGTAATATTAGCCGTTACAGAAATACCACCATGCCCGCCCATTAAAATAAATTCAACCGCTGTTGCATCATCACCGCTATAAAACAAAAAATCATCCGCACATTGTTCAATCAATGCCTTTGCAACATTCAAATCACCCGTTGCATCTTTAATACCGATGATATTATCAATGTTGGACAAACGAAGTACTGTTTCTACACAGAGATCAACTGCCGTTCTACTGGGCACATTATATAAAATTTGATCAATATCTACTGTTTCAGCAATCAACTTATAATGCTGATATAGCCCTTCTTGAGTCGGTCTATTATAATACGGTGTGACTAAAAGACAAGCATCTGCACCAATTACTTTAGCAGCTTTAGTAAGTTCAATAGCTTCAGAAGTCGAATTTGCACCCGTGCTAGCAATGATTGGAATACGTGAATTGGCAAATTCAATCGTTGCCCGTATCACTTCAATATGCTCATCCTGATTAAGCGTTGCACTCTCACCTGTCGTACCCATCGAGACAATTGCTTTAGTGCCAGAATCAATATGAAACGCCACCAACGATTTTAACACACCAAAATCTATCGACCCATCATCAAACATTGGAGTGATTAGAGCGACTATTGAGCCAGTTAGTGGATGATTTATGCGCACTTTAATTATTTATTAAAATAAACTAATGCGAATTAAAACCACTGCATTAAACTCATCACAACTTATGAAATGTAGAATATAGCACATTTTTTATCCAAAAATGAGAAGAATAGTCAGCTATTTTACGAGTTTTTGGATAAAAAATGTGTTGTTTTATGTGTTTCATAAGTTGTGATGAGTTTAATGCAGTGGTTTCATTATATACGAATCTATTTTTATCAACATAAAAAACCTGCTAATGACCTAACAATTAGCAGGTTCAATTAAGCTTGGTTTACAAATCGTAGCCTTTTTCTTCATGAGAAACAATATCCAACCCCTGTTGCTCCTCCTCTTCACTCACTCTTAAACCCGTTATAGCATCCACCACTTTAAGAATAAGATAAGTGACAACAGCCGTATAAATAACCGTTGCCACTACACCTATAAATTGAATTTGTAATTGGTCAGCAATCACAATTGCCTTACGATCCCAGCCACCTTGTCCAGAAAAAATACCCAACTCTTTAGAGGCAAAAAATCCTGTCATTAAGGTGCCAATAATACCACCCACACCATGCACAGGAAATACATCTAATGAATCATCAATTTTAAATTTTTGCTTGATGATAATCACCGCATTAAAACACACAATACCCGAAATAAAACCAATCACTAAAGCGCCTGTAGGGCCCACAAAACCTGAGGCTGATGTGATTGTTCCCAAGCCTGCAACCATGCCTGTTACTGTACCTAATGCAGTTGGTTTACCAAATTTAATCCACTCGTAAAACATCCACGTAATCGCACCCGTTGCTGCTGAGATGTGCGTCACCAAAATAGCCATCGCCGCATCGCCGCCTGCTACCAAAGCAGAACCACCATTAAAACCAAACCAACCGACCCACAACATCGCCGCACCCGTAATAGTCATGGTCATGTTGTGTGGTGGCATAGGTTTTTTAAAAAAATCTTTTCTAGGACCTAAAACAATAGCCGCTACTAACGCTGCAATACCTGCAGTAATATGAACAACTGTACCACCAGCATAGTCAAGTACATTTCCTAGCCAACCACCACCCCACACCCAATGCGTAACAGGCGCATAAACCACTAATAACCAAATAGAGCTAAATAATAGCACCGCTGAAAATTTCATTCTTTCTGCATAGCTACCAATAATCAAAGCTGGAGTAATAATGGCAAATGTCATTTGAAACACGGCAAACAAAGATTCTGGAATTGAACCATTGACTGTATTTATACTAATTTGTACCAAAAGCACATTAGAAAAATCACCAAAGTAAGGATTATCACCTGAAAAAGCAATAGAATAACCCACTACAAACCATAAAATACTTATAATGCCCGCAATAGCAAAACACTGCATTAGTATTGATAAGATATTCTTAGTGCGAACTAGCCCACCATAAAATAACGCCAAACCTGGCAATGTCATAAACAACACCAAGGCTGTTGATGTCATTATCCAAGCCGTATCAGCGCCGTTAATATCTTGTGCAAACACGCCCATTGGCAGACACGCCAATATTGTTAATATTTTCTTCACTACTAACTCCTTAAAGCGCGTTTTTATCAGTTTCTCCTGTACGAATACGAACCACCTTGTCTAAATTGGTCACAAAAATTTTACCATCGCCCACCTTACCAGAATTAGCCACATTACTAATCACCTCAATCACTTCATCAAGTCTTGAAGCCTCAATCGCAACTTCTAATTTAATTTTAGGCAAGAAGTCAATTTGATACTCAGCCCCTCGATACAACTCTGTGTGTCCTTTTTGACGACCAAAACCTTTCACCTCAGTCACCGTTACACCAGACACACCAACTTCGGATAACGCTTCTCTAACATCGTCTAATTTATGCGGTCTTAAAATCGCTGTCACAAATTTCATATTTCTCTCCTAGTTTTCATCATTAATCTAAATAATCACGCAATTTTCATTGTATTATAGAAATTATTTAACAAATAAGCAATAGTCTATAGTGGTTTACACTTAATACTGTAAATTCAATTAGTTAATTAATTTATCGTGTTCAAAGGACGAAACTAGAAAAGTTTAATGCAAATTCATCTAATCTTCCAAAAGGTCCTTTCGTTTTTCTTGGGTTTTTTTAATAGATTGTTCTACTCGCCAAGTATCAATATTAGCCTGATGTCCGCTTAGTAATACTTCAGGCACTGCTTGTTTGTCAATAATTTCAGGACGTGTATAATGCGGGTAGTCTAGTAAATTTTTTGCAAAGGAATCATTTAATGAATCAGCATTGCCAAGTACGTTTGGAATTTGACGACTGATTGTATCAATAAGTACCATGGCTGCTAATTCGCCACCACTGATAACGTAATCGCCAATGGAGATTTCCATGTCAATATCATGCTTAATAATACGTTCATCCACACCTTCATAGCGTCCGCATAATAGAGTAATTGAGTCAAAAGTGGATAGTTCTTTAGCTAGTTTATGTTTGAGCGGCTGTCCTTGTGGTGATAGATAAATGACCTTAGTTTTTGGATTTGATTGTTTGATTTTGTGAATACAATCACGAATAGGCTTGACTTTCATCACCATGCCAGCACCACCACCATAGGGTTTATCGTCAATATTTTTGTATTTATTGTTGCTAAAATCTCTGAGTTGCCAAGTATGAATTAAGAGACATGATTTTTTGATGGCTCGTGCAATAACACCTTCATCCTTAATGGTATTAAACATATCAGGAAACAGGGTAATAACGTCAAAGCGCATAAGTTAAGTGAGTATATTTTTTAAAACATGATAATAAATATCGCTCAAATCTTCTAAATCCTGGATGGATACACACTCGTCAACTTGGTGAATGGTGGCATTTAAAGGACCTAGTTCTACCACTTGAGCCTTTAAAATTAGTGCAATAAAACGTCCATCAGAGGTACCGCCTGAAGTGGAGAGTTGGGTGTTTATATTTTTGACGGTTTTAATCGCATTAGTACAAGCATTAACCAATTTACCCTTTGGGGTTAAAAATGGATAGCCAGAATGTTCCCAAGTAATTTGATATTCAAAATTATGCTTGTTTAAAATCACGCAAACTCGGCTTTGCAATTGCTTGTGAGTATTCTGTGTAGAATAACGAAAGTTAAGAACAACATCACTTTCACCTGGAATAATGTTAGTCACCCCTGTGCCTGAATGGATATTAGAAATTTGAAAACTGGTTGCTGGAAAATACTCATTGCCCTTATCCCAAACCTCATTACACAAATCATTTAACGCTGATATGGCTAGATGGATAGGATTATCTGCCAAATGTGGATAAGCAATATGCCCTTGTTTACCAATGATTTTTAAAATGCCATTTAAAGAGCCACGACGACCATTTTTAATTACATCTCCTAATTCATTAGTGGCTGATGGCTCACCCACTAAACAATAATCAACGATTTGATTGATTTCTTTTAAGTACTTCGCAACTTTAACAGTGCCATCAGTAGCAGGACCTTCTTCATCA